>JBIKZY010000159.1:0-5066 GCA_044354475.1 Phycisphaerales bacterium | reverse complement strand
GATGATTTCAAGTTCCAAATTGGAACGTTTCAACACGTGCTCGAGGGCTACAAGGTTGCAGACGAGATTGCCCGTCACGGCGCTGGTGCTTCGAGTTTCAGTGACTGGTGGGCGTACAAGATGGAAGTCATGGACGCCATACCGTGGAACGGCCAGATGTTGTGGAAGGCGGGTGTGGTCACTAGCTTCAACTCGGACAGTGATGAGCTGGCGCGTCATATGAACACCGAGGCGACCAAAGCGGTCCGCTATGGCGGACTATCGCGCGAGGAGGCAATCAAATTTGTCACACTCAATCCCGCCAAGCAGTTGCGCATTGATGCCATGTGCGGTTCATTGGAGCCTGGAAAAGATGCTGATTTTGTGATTTGGAGCGCCGATCCACTGAGTGTCTATGCGCGGTGCATGCAAACATGGGTGGATGGGGTTCGTCAATTTGATGTGGACACCGATCGCATCATGCGCGCGCGTGATGCAAAGACTCGCACTGCACTCATTGCACTGGCCACATCGGAATGGGGCAAGAGCGGCGGCGGTGACAGTGGTGGTGGCAAGGGTCGATCCGGCAAGCGTGGCGCTACGCCAGGCATGCAGGATGTTGACACGCCCCCTGTTGACGACGCAAATGGTGACAACAATGCACGGTCAGGCGGCTCACTACTCGCGCGCTTGCGATTCAATCAACGTGATCGCCTGATGGAAATGGTGCGCTCAGGAATTGATCCCGCGGCCATTCGCCCGGGAGAGTGTGGTTGCAATCAAATGGATTCATGGTCCGCAATATTCGAAGTCACTGGTGGCGAAGGAGGTATGCGATGACGAACAACAACAACGCATGGTTGGCTATATCAATGGTGGCACTCATGACTGTGAGCGCCGCGGCCCGGCAATCCTCGGAGGTTCCAGCGCCGAAACAGCAAACACAAATAGTGTTGCGCCATGTTGATGTCCGCCCGTGCACACCCGGATCGAAGCCGATTCCTGATGGATGGGTGGTATTTGACAATGGTTTAGTTGTTGCGCTTGGCGCGGAACCAATGAACCCAGGGGTTGCCGCCCCTCATGCCATGGTGATCGAAGCGCCTGGGCATGTATTGACCCCTGGACTGTGGGCAAGTGCAACTACGCTTGGTCTCATTGAGACTGAGCAAGTCGAAGCGACTGACGACACCAAGGAATTTGGCGACTTTCACCCAGAAATTAAGGCTTCAAGCGCAACAAACCCGGACAGCGACCTGCCACCGGTGGCACGCAACGGCGGCATTCTGATGGCGCATGTGTTCCAAGAAGGTGGTGTGGTTGGTGGTCATGCCAGCGCTATGCGGCTTGATGGATGGACTGCCATGGATCGCACCGCGCGCGCTGAGGCTGGAATGATTGTGCATTGGCCAATGATGGAGCCCGTGCAGTCACGCTGGCAATCAAAATCCTTTGAAGACCAGCGCAAAGATCGCGACAACGCGATTGCTGCCATTGACCGATTCTTTGATAGTGCCGAGGCGTATCTGCGCGCGCGTGCCGCTGACCCCACTGGCGCCAAAGACGCGCGCTTTGAGTCACTGCGTGGTGTGATTGAAAAACGTGAGCCAGTGCTACTTGATGCCAATTGGCCGGGGCAGATTGAAGCCTCGGTGCTCTGGGCGGTTCGACGTGGATACCGACCGATTGTGGTTGGTGGGCTCGGCGCGCCGGACGTTGCTCCGCTCCTCAAGTCCCACAGCGTTCCCGTGATCGTTCGTGGGATTCACCGAATGCCACTCCATGAGAGTGATGGGTATGCCGCTGCCTATGAGGTGCCCGCGAAGCTTGTCGAAGCGGGTGTGAATTTCTCCATCGCGTCTGGCGATGAGCCTGCGCATGAACGCCGGCTGCCGTGGCAATGCGGCCGCGCTGTGGCGTACGGCCTTGATGCCAATCGGGCGCTGGAATGTGTCACCCGAGTGCCCGCCGAGTTGGCTGGTGTGGGCGATCATTACGGCACTGTTGCGCCTGGAATGAGCGCAACACTCGTCCTGTGGTCTGGTGATCCATTTGAGATCACTACCGTTGTCCGCCGCGCCTGGATTGATGGTGGTGAGGTTGATCTCAACGACCGCCAGAAGCGGATGCGCAACAAATATCTGGAAAAGGCGCTACAGAGCGAGCCGGTAGATCCGGCAGTGGATGCGCCGGTTCCGGTATTTCCTGCCTCAGTTACCAAGGATCCGGTTCCATGAAGCGCGTAGAGTGCAACGCATGAAGTCTAAAGGAGCGGAGCGCGGTTCAGGGTTTGCAGCACTTGGCATCTCAACGATGTTGGTGGAGTCATTGGCGCGCATGGGCGTGACTGATCCAACGCCCGTACAACGAGCGGCGATTCCAACTGCCAGCACCGGCAAAGATGTTGCTGTAGTCGCTGCCACTGGTACCGGCAAGACGCTTGGATACCTGCTGCCGGTGGCGATGAAGTTGTTAGCCGATCCACCACTCCGGGTTCGAGGCAGACCAGTTGATCCGCGTCGACGACTCCGAGCACTGGTTCTGTGCCCAACCCGTGAGTTAGCACAACAAGTAGCGCGCGAGGCCGCCCTGCTCTTCCGTGGTTCGGTGCTTCGAACAACCGCCGTCTACGGCAAGAGTCCGCTTGCACCGCAGCGCGAAGCTGTCTCGATTGGCGTTGACTTGCTGGTCGGAACGCCTGGTCGCGTCAAGGAATTGTGCGAACTTGATGCCATTTCGCTGGCGTTCGTGCAGCAATGTGTGCTTGATGAAGCTGATCGAATGCTGGATATGGGATTTCTTCCGCAAGCGAAGGAAATTCTTTCGCGTGCGCCTGAATCACGGCAGTTGCTCTTCTACACAGCAACCATGCCGCGGCCTGTTGAGAAGGTGGTTGAAGAAATGCTGCGCGATCCTGAGCGGGTCAATTTGGTTGGTAGCGACCGCGCCAAGGTGTCCGGAACTCCAGAGCCCCGTTCTGATTTGGGTCAACACATCTATGACATTGACGATGAGTCAAAGACCGCACTGACGGTTGCCCTCATTAAAGATGGAAATCGCAAGGGCGTAATGGTCTTCTGCCGCACACGTCGGCGCGCCGGATGGGTGGCATCGGCACTGCGTCGTCATGCCATCAAGACGGTTCTCATCCATGGCGATCGCAGTCAGCGACAACGAACTGAAGCGCTTGCCGCATTCACCACTGGTCATGCTGACGTAGTAGTGGCCACTGATGTTGCATCACGCGGACTGCATGTGCCGGCTGCTCGCTGCGTCATCAACTATGACGTTCCATTGCTGCCTGAGGAATACGTGCACCGCGTTGGCAGAGCTGGTCACGGTGGTGGTAGCGCAGAGGCGTTCACATTGCGTTGCCCTGCTGACGTTGAGCGATGGCTCCACGTGGAACGAACGCAGCGCGTGAAATTGATGCCAAAGAAGCCACCCGCGTATGCCGCCTACATGCGCATGCGCGACGGGGCTGTCCCAGATCGCGAAGTGGAGATGACCACTGGTGGACCACGCAGCGCCGGAAGCCGCACCGCGGGACCACGTGTTGTTGGGCCACGAACGCCGAGTGCTCGCCCAGCGAGTGCTCGTGCTGCGAGCGCTCGGCCAACCGGCGCGGGTGGAGCGAGTGCGCGACCAGCTCCCGCGCGTGCCGCAAGTGTTCGGCCGACCGGTGCGCGAAGTGGCGGACCGCGTGTTGCTGGGCGAACCGACCGACCAGTGCGCCGTGTTGACCGCCCGTTGACGGTTGGCGGAAGTACTGATCCCAACGCCCCAGTGATACCGGGACGATCGCTGGCTGCCATGATCCGCAATGCACCCGCAGCGTTGAAGCGCAAAGAGAAGCGCATACACAAGGGTGACAAGCCGAAGGATCAGGCTCACAAGCGTGGCAAACAACGCAAGGCGCCGATCGCCAAGGGACAGAAGCCCGGTGGTGGCGTGAAGAAAGTGACATGAGCCGACGAATGCATCGGCGCCGTTTGCTGCTCGCTTTACTGCTTGGCGCAGTGAGCGCGGTGGCTACGGTTCCATATGCACAGATGACCATGTCCGCTATTCAGCAGTCCACTGATGTTCTCTTACTTCGTGGAACAACTGCGTGGAGCGGATCCGAACGGCGGTCCGCATGTATTCGGTGGATCAACGTTGAAACTGTTGGTCCGCTCGTGAACGCCTCCGAACCGAGCGGGGTTGTTCCTGGGTGGGCAGAGCCTGCACCGCCAATCGATGGTGGTCACGTACGCGCAGCAGCCGTTGGCATTGGCTGGCCGTTGCCAGTCATTACTGCTTCCTGGCGCGCCGATCGAGGCGATGAGGGTTTCCCGCCACCAGCTGAACGGGATACCAGTGGTGAAAGCCCGAAAGAAGCGGTCCGGCGCGTGCTGGGTGATGATCCACATGCCTCGCGTGCGGTCATGCTGCCGCAAGCGCTCTTTGACGCCGCAGTCCTCGCCCTACCGTGGTGGTTGATACTTGAAGTGACCGCGTGGTTGAGGGCGCGGCGTGTCAGTCAACCGGCATCAGTGGCATGATCACGCGAATGATGATCGCAAGGCCAACAAAGAGCGACAGCATGCCAACCACAATTTGTGCGGACATCCGTGCAACTGATGGCCAGTAGCCATGCAGATCTTTCTGCCGAACCGCACGCCACGCCATGCTGACAAATACCGATAGTGGAAACACCAGCGCCCACCAGTAAGTGGAAACACTGGGCGCGGGTTGTAGAAATGGGATCCACGCGAGCATGGGTTGCATCCTACGGTTGCGTGGCACTGTTGTACGGGTCGCTGCTGCTGCTTTGCGTGGGTTGCCGAGTCAGCACGCCAGATAGCAACACGGCACACGTAACTGCACACACAGCAAGGACGGCTGGCGCGGCCACCACTATGCAGGCCTGGGTGCGCGAACGCGTTGTGGGCACAAAGCGCATGCCAACACCCATGAGTGCCGGTGAGGCGGCCAACATGGCCCAAATCCACCATGGGAAGCCACTCTCGTCGTAGCCGGCACCGATGAACATGCACGCTGCGAGCGCGCACGCCCATGCGGTGGCACCCCCGCGACCAAGCCGC
>JBIKZY010000158.1:0-5086 GCA_044354475.1 Phycisphaerales bacterium | reverse complement strand
CAGAGTCCACCCGGCCGGCACCGCGCGCCCGCGAGCCGAAGACGCCGATGCGAAGCACGCCCATGCCGCGCAGGGTCGGCATCTCGGCGCGAATGGCGCCAAGGAGCGAAGTGAGGTCAGCGGAGGCGTACGGGCTCACAATCACATGGTAGCCGCCGATGCCGCTCACATGCGGTCATCGCCAAAAGCCGACGGCACGGAGCACACACGCCCCCAGACGCGTGAGCGCTTGGGGGCGTGGAGTGTGGACGCTGGCCGGGGCTAGCGTGGAGTGCGGAGTGATGTCAGGCGCGACGGCGACGAGCGCCGATGAAGCCTGCTGCGCCGAGCAGCGCGACAGCGCCGCGTGGCGGGAGCCGCGGTCGGCGCTGAATGAAATCGCGTTGAGGCACTACGGTTGTCTACTGGCTCGCATTCGCCTTACGAGGACGGCCGCTGAGCGCGGCCCTGTCCTCTTCGGCGAGTGCGGCCAGATGGGTGTGTTCCACAGACCGTTGGTTTCAAGTGCCTTGCCGTGTGCGAGCCCCCGTAGTGAGCACGGGATCCTCGGTAAGCGGCGTGTGAAACTGAGAAGTCCGGCAGTTGGACGTACGCCCCGTGGGTGCCAACCGGACGAACAGATTCGCCCGAGGCTAAGCGGAACCTTGTGGAGCGCAGCCGTCCGCGTCCGAGGGTCCCGCGCGCAACGGAGGGGGCGGTCGACGCCTCAACTCACTTCCACCGCGCCCCGAAAATGGGGACAGTGGTGAACGGCACCTATTTAAGTCACGCCGCAGCCGCCCCAGCGACCGGCTTGGCGCAAGAGATCCGCGCCAGCGCGCATCCCCGGCGGGCGCATTCGGTGGTCAGCGCGTCAGACATTCCGCGGATCACCGAGGCGGTTTCTTCGTTATCCGTGGACAGCACAATGGATGCCGTCGCGCGCGCCACTGTGCATTCAATACGCACTGTTGACTCCACGCCCCAGGTTCGCATCAAGAGCACCCCGCCACGTTGGTCAATCAGCGCGCGTACTGCCCGACGCAACTGTGCCCGTAACTGCGCTTCAGCCGCGGCGCCCTGCAACGGCGAATGTGCCGGCACCTGAAAGCGCGGCCCTGCAACGAATGGATTGATGACAGCTGATCCCATTGGATGAACCTCGCGCGCGGCCGGAAGGCGAGTGGCCGCACTACGTTCATCGGCGCAAATGCGCGGGAATCCTCAATTTGGTGGCAAGCGATCCGGAGTGCGCGGCTTCTCAGCCAACTTCTCGGCGGAGCCAGTTCCGGGAACCACATCACGGACCGCATCAATCATGTCACGAGCCGCTACATGTGCCGTTCGCACGGCGTCTCCAACAGCGCCGTCTTGCCTCATGGCGCGCTCCGCCATCTTGCGTGCCACCACAAATCGGCGACTCAGGCCAGCAATAACTGTGGCCATCACTTCCATTTGGGAAGCTGGCGGCTGATCGGATTCGGGTTCAGTGTGTTGGGAATTCATGCGGCCTCGTGTGCATCACGATAACCGCCTTCGGGCGCCATCTCCAAATCCTCAAAGAATGATCGCACCGCTTCTGCCAATTCCTCGTGCCCAGGCGCGTCAAGCGCGCCCAGTGCGTTGGTGGCTCGCTGTACGTGCGTCACCGGAAGTGCCTGCAAGATGGCGGCAGCTGCACCCGCGTCCAGCGCCACCAGCAGTCGAGCCGCGCGATCGGTATCGCCCGTATCAATCCAGCCCCGCACTACGAATGCCGACTGCTCCGGCGCAGATCGAACCGCCTCTGAAGCGTCAGCCCCGGGAAGCGGCTCCTCGTCGAAGGCTGGCATGGCGGTCTCGTTGTCATCCTCATTCGTCTCCCTCACAGCGCCGCGCGGCCGCGCCCATGTCCACCACGCAAAGCCCGCGAGGCCGCCGAGAGCCAAGAGCGCCCATCCATATGGAAATCCGTTCGCAGCGTTCGTCGATCCAAGTGGTGTTGCTCGCTCGCGCGCAGCAGACGCTTCCACCTGCGTGCGCACCTGGCTCTGAACTGAATACGGCTCCGCAGGCTGAGTGACCGCCACGCGATCCCACTCCGGCTCCGCAGCGATCGAAAGCGCCACGGCAGATACACGTGATCCCGGCGCCGTCAGGAATGGCTCCACACGATCAGCAATGCGCGAACGCTCTAAGTCCATGTACTGCGTCATATCGCCGCCCGCTTCGGCCTCCGCGCGCGCCACTGCAACACTCCGCGGTACTTCAACCGTTGCAACCACCGCCCCACCCTCCGACTCACGAACACGTACCGACACGCCAGGAATATCGGCGAGCAGCGCAGTCACTAGTTCCGCTGCATGCTCTTCGCGTGCATGAACGATGTCCGCCATCACGCGCGCATTCACATCACGCACCGTGCGCACTCGTCCGGACACTGCATCAATAATGGCTACTGATTCAGGCTTGACACCTTGGCACGCGCCAGCCACCATCACCGCCACTGCGTCCACCAAATCCTGCGGCATAGCACCCGAGCGCATACCCACGGTGACTGCTGCAGTGGCTCCTGATGCGGCACCCGGAGCAAACGAACGCGGCGCGTCGCCAACCACCACGCTGGCGCGTTCAACGCCCGGCTGCATGATGATGGTCGCTTCCAAGGTCTTGATGGTTGCGGCAAGCCGACGTGCACGTGAACTTTCGCCACTTGCAAAGATTGATTCGTCTTCAAGCGCAGTGGCGACCGCGTTTGCCGATGATTTCGGCGCGGCAGCCTCTGCAGCGCGGCGAGCGTCTTGCGCATCAACCCAGAGTGCCCCATCTTCAAATTGCGCGGTAATTCCTGCGCGCGCAAGTGCGCCACGCGCCATATCAATGCCGCCAGCGGGCACTGCCAATGCAACACGTGCTGGCGGCTCGCCTGATCTCCACGCAACAAACGCGGCGCCAATCAGTGCAACCCCAGCAACCGCCACTGCCAGCGCGGCACTGCGACTACTGATCTCCGGAAACGCACGCTGCATGCGCGCAAGCCCCGGGACGCGGGTCATGCCAGACATGCCGGATCCGCCCGACGCATCTCCTGCTTCCACAATCTCATGGCGTCCGGCGTCGTAGGCGTCGTCATCAATCGAGTCCATTGTTTCTCCGTTGCGCATCAACCGCGCATATCTCGCACTTGGGCATACGCCTCAAGCATGGCATTTCGAACCGCTTGCAACATCTGGAACGCCGCGTCAGCCTTGCGGGTGGCCAGGAGCACGCCTTCAACATCGCATGAAGCACCACTCCGCACCAACGCCGTCGCGCGCTCTGCATCCGCACCAAGCACACGCGCTTGCTCAAGACCCGCCTGCACACGCGCTAGCAACGAATCACCCGGCAAGATCGGCGCGGCGCCTGCAGTCTCACTCGCTAACGAAGTAGCACCAACACCCACTGCGTGGGTGCCCTGCACTGTGTGACCCATGTGTCCGATGGCTGCGATCGAATCCGTCACGCGAACTCCGGATGCTTTGGGATGCACGTGCCCCGCATCCGTGCGGAGCAGCGTGCATCACCTGCTCCATAGATCGGCAGGAACTGCCGAATGACTGCAATTTCTGCGTGGGTGAATAACTAGCGAACGGTCGCCAACTCCCGCGGCGCCAACTTACAGGTGCTCAGGCACCAACCCCGCTAATTTCCACTGCCGAAGCTTCATTCCCAGGGTTCGAACCCCAATTCCGAGCGCGCGGGCGGAACGGTCGCGGTGCCCGCCGAAGCTCTCCAGGGTGGCAACCACCGACCGACGCTCCAGCGTCTCCAGCGTGACCTCGCCGTCGCAGGCGATCGGTTCAGCATTTCGTGTACGCATGGACTCCAGTTCGCGGGTGAGGTGCTCCACACGCTCAATCAGCGCGCGATGCGTCCCCTCCACTCCGGCGGCTACCTCTTGGAACGCACTGACCAACTGGCCAAAGGATGAACCGCCCGGCGCACCGGCTTCGGTGAGCAGTGCTCCACCCATGATTGAATCAGCGTCCATCGTGCCGCGGCGTTCGCCGGGCATCGTGTAGCTCATTGCGCGTGCATCTGATCCGTCGTGCAATGCCGTGGTCCTCATTCGGTAGGCGAATCCGTTCGCCCGCCTCGGGTCATCGGCGTTCAGCGGCGGCCGACTTGAGACGCCATGAGCGCCGCAACAAAGCGCCACTTGCTGCACCGACCGATCCAACAACCACCGCGGCAAGACAGACCCATGCGGTGGCGTCACTCGGTTGCGCTCCCATGACTACGAGCGGTCCCACAACGCCACCGACCGAATCGATGCGCTGCATCGCAGCACCGCCCTCGCCCGTCGGAACGAAGATCGCGCACTCGTCACCAAGACCAAGCACGGTGAAGGCGCGGTCGGGTGCTTCAAAGGTTGCTAATCGCAACGCGGCGGATGCACCCAAGTAATCGATCGAACGCTTGTCGCCCTCCAGCCTGACCAGCGCCACCCCGCGCGCAGCACCGCTAACCAATTGCATGAATCCCGGCCCGGCAGCTGCCATTCCGGAAGGCGCCCAGTGCCCGTCAGCGGAGCGCACCGTGGTGGCCCCGACCGCATCAACAAGCGCCGGCCGTCCGGCCAGCAACGTTAGGCGCATGCCCGCCGTTGCTGGAGGATCGATGACGGCACGCCAGCCGCGCGACCCAAGTTCTTCAAGCGTGGCGCCCGCTGTTGCGGACCGAAGCACCAGCACTCCATCCTCGATCGCCGCAATTCCGCGCAATTCACCGTCGCCCGGCAAACTCGGATGGATGGCCATGCGCGTTGGCGGGTCTGAATAGAAAGCTCCAGTGGCAGGATTGCGAACCGCACGCACTGAATAGACATCGCGACGCGCACCAGCGCTGTCCGGCGGCAGCACAATCCACAGCGTGTCGCGCAAGGCTGACATCGCCTCCGGTGCGCGCGGCAGCGTGAACGCCTCGCGCACACAATCGCAATTCATGGCTGTTGCATGATGAAGCAGCACCCATTCGGTGCCGCCGGCGCGCGTTCGTTCAACCACAAACCAGGCGTGCATTCCGTCCGACGCACCGGCCAGAGTTCGGTCTCCGCCGGCATATGCGGGACGCCCCATGCACAACG
>JBIKZY010000041.1:0-19098 GCA_044354475.1 Phycisphaerales bacterium | reverse complement strand
AAGATGCTTCTGCCGAAGCGTGGTACGTGATCGACAAGACCGACGGACACTGGTCCGTTGCGCTGGAGACTGCTGACCGATGGCTGAGCGAGTCCATTGAAGGCGACATGCTTGAAGGCCGCGACACTGCAGAAGAATTGGTCGACGATGAACTGGTGAACCTGGACTTCCCACATCGTTGCCCGCAAGTCAAGCACTACCGCGACGACGCCAAGGTCTACGTGTTTCGCAGCCGCGTGCCACTGGAAGGCATCGCTGATGAAACCACCGGTGTGGCCACCTATCTCTTGGCATTTGAGGCAGCATTTTCGCAACTGGGCGACATGCAGGAGAGCGCCGCAGAATGACCGGACGTCGGCCCAAAGTAGTGATGCTCGGGTGGGAGTTCCCTCCGTTTATTACGGGCGGACTCGGCACGGCATGCCATGGGCTGACCAAAGCACTGGCGGGCATGGATGTGGACGTGACCTTTGTTCTACCCAAGGGCGTACGCGGGGACGAAGCGTCGCACGTTGATCTGGTGGTGCCGAGTCACGGGGCGGACGCACCGTCGATCGCTACACGCTCAACCACCGGTGATGCAAGCGGACTTGCACAGGACCGCCGCGCTACCGATCGTGGAATTGCCGCACGCCGGGCAGCAGGAATGCCCGACTCCAACGCACTTGCTGCCGCGGCAGCGCTCGCAGCTGCAGGGCTTGGCGGAGCGCTGAAGAGTGGCGACGGTGGCGCATTGACCGCCGCGGCGGGATCGATTCCTGGAACGCACGCCCTCGGCGCGCGGAGTGCGCGGGGCATCACCGACAGCGCCCTCGGCAAGAGTATTCGCATGATTGCCGCGCCATTTCTGGCAAGCGGCGCCTACACATCGGCGGGTGCGCGCACGGTGCTGGAGCGCATCGCACTTGCCAGCGCAGCGCCGCAAAAACTCTTACGACCGGGAGCACTGAGTAGCGAAACGCTTCCAGGGGAACTAGTACCCGAACTCTTTGCAGACCTAGATGACAATGCACGGCAAGAGGCACTCACCATGCTTGAAGCATGGGAGCGATACGGATCAGATGATCCGTCCGCCGTTGCCGAGATGGTGGAGATGGTGCGCGCTGTTCGAGCGGCCGTTCCAGAGTCGAACGGTCGTGGCGCCGCGTTGGCTTTGAAGAGTGGCACCGGAACCCCGGATTATTCGGGCGATCTGCTTGCACAGAGCGAGGCATACGCGCGCTTTGTTGTGGAGTCGTGCCGCGACCGAGACTTTGATGTGATTCACGCCCATGACTGGCTCACCTATCCCGCAGGCATTGCACTGGCACGGGTCACTGGCAAGCCGCTCGTGGTGCATGTCCACTCAACGGAATTTGATCGTTCCGGCGAACATGTGAATCAAGCGGTTTACAACATTGAACGACGCGGTATGCACGCTGCCGTGCGCGTGATCACCGTGAGCATGCTCACTAAGAACATCTGCGCCAATCGGTACAGCGTGAATCCCGCCAAGTGTGAAGTGGTCTACAACGGTGTGGATCTTGATCCGAAAGCGGTTGGCTTGAGCACCATTGGTCGCCGCGACAAGATCGTCCTGTACTTCGGTCGTATCACCATGCAGAAGGGTCCGGAGTACTTCGTCCAAGCGGCCAAGCGTGTCTTGGAAAAGATGGACGATGTAAAATTCGTGGTGGCAGGCTCCGGTGATCAGGCGCAGTCAATGATCCAACTTGCCGCAGAATTGGGCATTGGGCACAAGGTGCTCTTCACTGGATTCTTGCGGGGCAAGGATATTCCGCGCGTATTCAACATGGCTGACCTGTATGTCATGCCCAGCGTGAGCGAGCCATTCGGTATCGCTCCGCTGGAGGCACTTGGTCATCGCGTGCCGGTCTTGATCAGCCGCCAATCCGGCGTGAGCGAAGTGCTGGTGAATGCGCTCAAGGTTGACTTCTGGGATGTGGAAGACATGGCGAACAAGATCATTGCGGTGCTGCGCCATCCACCACTGCAGCGAACGCTGACCGACCATGGCTTCGATGAGGTCCGCGGTATCACCTGGGACGGCGCGGCCAAGAAGTGCGTGGGCGTCTACCAGCATGCCATGGACGACGTGCGCGCATACGCGCGCCACTGAGGCGCGGTGCTGGCAAGATCACATGTGTAGACGGGCGGATGTAGTGCAACGGCGGCTCGGAGCCGACCTATACTCATCGCATGGCGTTTTTCACGCGTAAGAAGCCCACTCCCGTCCGCACCTCCGCACCTGCTGCACCGTCGGCAGGGCGCGCCGCACCCCGTGATCCGGACTTTGAGAAGCGCGTCAAGGAGATCGGTGCCGAGTACTTGGCCGCCGCGCGCAATGCGGGCGCCGGCGTCTTCGCGGGCAGTCTCTCAGTGTTCAAAGACAAGCTCATGGACTGGGCCATGCAGGACGAAGCATTCCGCGTCCAGCTGTTCCGGTTCGTTGACTGCTTCCCAACATTGCGTAGCAACGATGCCATCTACGAACACCTCTCTGACTATCTCTCGCAGCCTGGAGTGAAGGCGCCGCCGGGATTTGAACTTGGCATGGCAGCTGGCGGACTCGCCAAGGGGCTGATGGCAAAGACGATGTCGAGCCAGATTGAAGGCATGGCATCCAAGTTCATTGCTGGCACCGATGCTGCAAGCGCCCTGCCCGCCCTGGAGAAGATGTGGAAGAACGGCATGTGCTTCAGCGTGGACCTCTTAGGCGAGGCATGCGTGAGCGATGAAGAGGCACGGCTGTACCGACAGAAATACCTTGACCTTGTTGAGAATCTGCCGAAGCGCGTGGCGACCTGGCCAGCGAAGTTGGTCTTGGAGTCCGATCACCTGGGGCCTGTTCCGCGCACCAACGTCAGCATCAAGATCAGTTCACTCAGCGCACGCGTTGACCCCATTGATACCGAGGGTTCGATCCGCACGCTGATGGCAGAGATCATGCCGATTCTGGAAAGTGCCAAGAAGCACGGCGTGCTGGTGAACTTTGATATGGAGCAATTTGCGCTGAAAGACCTCACTATTGAGCTCTTTAAGCGATGCTGTGAAGCGGTGGACTTTGAGGCCGGACTGGCCATGCAGGCCTACCTGCGCAGTGCCCCCGACGATGCACGCAGCGTTGTCGATTGGGCCAAGCGAACCGGGCGCGTGGTCACTGTTCGGCTGGTCAAGGGTGCATATTGGGATTACGAAACCATTCACGCTGAGCAACAGGGATGGCCCGTTCCGGTGTGGAGCCGCAAGTGCGACACCGACGCATGCTTCGAACGCGTCGCGCAGTACTTCATTGAGAACACGCCCCGCAAGCGCGGCGAAGGCGGCGTGAAGTTGGCGCTTGGTTCCCACAATGCACGATCGATCGCTGCAGCGCTCGCAACGCTGGAGAAGTGCGGAATGCCGAAGTCGGCGATTGAATTGCAGATGCTGCACGGCATGGGCGACCCGCTCAAGGCCGCGGCCATGGCCATGGGTCTGCGCGTCCGCGAGTATGTGCCAGTTGGCGAGATGATTCCAGGAATGGCGTACTTGGTGCGACGCCTCTTGGAGAACACCTCCAATGAGAGTTGGCTCAAGGCGGGTTTCTTAGATAACGCCGACGTAGAAACGTTGGTGGCAAGTCCATTCCGTGAGCATGATTCCGACCCAGGGATCGATCGCATTCAGAATGCGCCGGAGCGGCACGCGCTATCCATCGCCGTTCCCGGATTGGGTGATGGCCGTGCGTTCTTCACTGAACCGATGCGAAACTTCGCAATTGCGGCAGTTCGCACGCAGTTTGCGGCGGCAGTTGCGGCGACCACCGTGCCGGTGGTGCGCAATGACTCCGCAGTTGCAGACGCCACGCGCGCCGTTGCCGACGCCGATGCCGCATTCCCACGTTGGCGCGATACCCCGCACACCGAACGCGCCGAGGCGATTGTTCGCGCCGCGTCACTCATGCGCGCACGTCGCGATGAACTCTCAGCGATTCTCATTCGCGAAAGCGGAAAGACTTGGCGCGAGGCGGATGCCGATGTGTGCGAAGCGATTGACTTCTGCGAGTATTACGCTCGCGAGTCGTCCGCACTGTTTGGTCGAACACGCCTTGGAAAGTTCATCGGCGAGCTTGATGAGCAGTGGTACCAGCCGCGCGGCGTGGCAGCGATCATCAGTCCATGGAACTTCCCGCTGGCAATCTGCGCGGGCATGACTGTCGCGGCGTTGGTCACTGGAAACTGCGCAGTGGTGAAGCCCGCGGAGCAGACGCCGGCAATCGCCAAGATCATGTGTGACATCTTGTGGCAAGCTGGCATTCCCCGCGATGTCTTGCACTTTGTTCCAGGCCCCGGCGAGACGGTTGGCGCTGCACTGGTGCGCGACCCGCGCACCGCGTTGATTGCCTTCACCGGCAGTAAGGCTATTGGGCTTGACATCATCAAGGCAGCAGGCGAAACGCATGCTGGCCAAGAATTTGTCAAAAAGGTGATTTGCGAAATGGGCGGAAAAAACGCCCTGATTATTGATGAAAGCGCAGACCTAGACGAAGCCGTGCTTGGTGTTCGCCAGAGTGCCTTTGGATTTCAAGGACAGAAGTGCTCTGCATGCAGCCGCGTGATTGTGCTTGACAGCGCGCACGATGTGTTCTTGCACCGATTGGTGGAAGCAACGCGAGCACTGGTGGTTGGCGATCCGCGCGAGCCGGGAACTGATGTTGGTCCGGTGATTGATGCGGAAGCTGCCGCGAAGATTCGTTCCTATATTGAACTTGGCGCGCAAGAGGGCAAAGTCCAACTCACCTTGCCGATCCCGGCGGGGCTTGAGGCGAAGGTTGGCATGCCGTTTGTTGGACCCACCATCATCAGTGGCGTGCGTCCCGATGCGCGAGTAGCAACCGAAGAAATCTTTGGACCAGTGCTGGCGGTGATCCGCGCCAAGGATTTTGACGAAGCGCTGCGTATTGCCAATGCACCGGCATACAAACTCACCGGCGGCATCTACACGCGCAAGCCGGCACACCTGGAACGCGCCAAGCGCGAGTTCCGTGTTGGCAACCTGTATGTAAACCGTGGCATCACTGGCGCGCTGGTTGGCCGGCAGCCGTTCGGCGGATTCGGAATGTCGGGCGTCGGCAGCAAGGCCGGCGGTCGCGACTATCTGCTGCAATTCGTGGAGCCACGAGCGTGCTGCGAAAACACGATGCGCCGCGGCTTTGCGCCTGGGCTGTAAACCTCAATCGCTTCCGAACACCCCCGCCCCTGATCGCGGGCGCATTGTGGGGCGCCCATGACCGATATCTTTGAGATCGGCAACCGGGAAGTTCACTTGCGAGCGCGTTCACTTGGACGTCGGTCGGTAGACTTCTCCCTCTACTGCGAGAGCATTTCGACTTCGCCTCGCCACATTTACAAAGAATGCAACACCAACCAATGATGACCCTCACCGGATCGTTACTTATCGTCAGCGCGTCGCTGTTCAACGCGCCCACGCTCGCCATGCAGGCTCCGCAAGCTCCGGCCGGCCAAACCGCCGCGGTTGCCTCCGAGTGGCCGCAAGCCGTCACTGAGAACGGCGCCACGTACACCGTCAACGAGCCCTCGTACACCGCGATCTCTGGCAACAGCGTGACCATGCGCGCCGTTGTGACCGTGAAGCGCGGCACTGCGGCACCGATAAGCGGAACGTTGGAAATGACTGCAGTCATCGCCACGTCAGACACACCGGGCGTCGTTGAATTGAACGAATTTTCGATCACCCGCTGCGACTTCGCAGACGGCTCCGGCGAAACCGCCAAGGCTGAGTTCACCAAGCTGCTCGACGGCATCGGCTTCGATGCCACACTCTCCACCATTGTTGAGGGAATTGCCATCGACGCATCGCGCGATGTCACCGGACTCTCCAACGCAGTTCCAACCATCAAGGTGGTGGAAAGCGCAGCGGTTCTCATCTCCGTGAACGGTAAGCCGCAGTTCGGCGGATGCGGCAGTAGTGGCTGGCAGCGCGTGGTGAACACGCCGTGCATCCTGCTCAAGTCTCCGGACAACGCGTGGTACGCACGCCTCGGTGGCTCGCAGTGGGTCAGCGCAGCATCGATCAATGGTCCGTTTGCCGCTGCAACAGACATGCCGCCCCAGGACGTGATTTCTGCCATCGGCAAGGCACCAAATTTGCCAGAGTCGGTGAAGAGCGCAACCGCTGCAAATCCAGTAACACGCCGCGGCGGTCCTGCGCCGCAGGTGATCGTTGCCACTGTGCCGACCGTGCTCATTTCCATCAGCGGCAAGCCGCAAATGGCTGCCGCATGCGCCGATGTCGAGAGCGTCACCAACACCGCCGACACGGTGCTCCGCACCGCAGGCAAGTGGTGGATCTTGGGTGCAGGACGTTGGTTCTCTGCGTCAAGCCTCAATGGACCGTGGACATTTGCTGCTGCATCACAGGTGCCAGCTGCATTCGCCAATCTTCCCGCAACGGGCCGTATGGCGGGCGCACGCGCGAGTATTCCTGGCACCACCGAGGCCAAGACCGCGGCAGTGAGCAGCAACCTCGTTCGAACGCTCACTGTTGAGCGCAACGCTCCATGCAACGTGAAGTTCCGCGGCAACGCCAACTTCCTGCCGATCGACGGCACACCGATGACGTATGCATCCAACTCATCGCAACCCGTTGTCAATATCAACGGAACGATGTACTGCTGCGACAACGGTGCGTGGTTCATGGGAACCAACCAAGGTGGTCCGTGGTCAGTGTGCGATTCGGTGCCTGAGCAGATCTACTCCATTCCACCATCGTGCCCGATTTATGCGTGCACCTACGTTGAGGTGTACGGAAGCACGGGCGACTCAGTGACGTTCGGCGCGACGAGCGGCTACATGGGCACGTACATGCAGGGTGGCACCCCGGTCTACGGAACGGGCTATGACTACAACGGCACGAACCCGCCAACCGTGGGTCCGGAGGCCGCTGCGGCTGCAAACGTTGAGTCGTACCTTGCACCGGCATACCCAGCCACATACGGCAACCAGGCCGAGTACTCACCGGATGATGGCACGTACGCCCCTCCTTCCAGTAACGACTACGTCGATGATTACCCAGACGTGTATCCAAGCGTCTATGACAACGGCTACGGCGGATACGGCTGGAGCCCCTACTGGGGCGCCGCATACGGCTACGGCTACGGTGGCTACGGTGGCTACGGCTACGGCTACAACGACTGGGGTCGATGGAACCGCAACTGGGGCATGGATCGTCGCTTTGGTGGCGTTGGTCGTGTCGGCGGCATCGGTGGTATCGGCGGCATCGGCCGCGGCGTCGGCGGAGTCGGCGGCGTGGGTCGCGGAGTTGGTGGAGTCGGCGGCGTCGGCGGCGTGGGTCGCGGCGCGGGCGGTGCTGGCGGCTGGGGTCGCGCTGATGGCGGACGCAACGCCACCGGCATGGCTGGTGGCGAGGGCCGCGGCGAGACCGGCATGGGTGGATACGGCCGCGAGGGCGGTAACCGCGAGGCCTCAGGCATGGGTGGATACCCACGTCAGGGCGGCATGGGTAATCGCGGTTCGTCGGGCTTCCATCAGGCGCAGAACCGTGGTGCTGGCGGCGGTGGGCGCCGTGGCGGTGGCGGCGGCGGACGTCGCTGACCGGTTCGACATTTACACGTGAAGCAATCACGGGCGCTGGTGCCGATGGCATCAGCGCCCGTGTTCAATTTGCGGGGGCGTGGATGGACTGCGCTTGTCTACTGGCCCGCATTCGCCTTACGAGGACGGCCGCTGAGCGCGGCCCTGTCCTCTCCGGCGCCTGCGGCCAAGTTGCGCGTTTTTGCATCACGCTGTCGTAGTGGCCCTGATGCAACACGGTTGCATACTGGCCCGCATCCGCCTTACGAGGATGGCCGCTGAGCGCGGCCCTATCCTCTCCGGCGCTTGCGGCCAGGTGAACTGGTTCCAAACCCTGGTGACCAAAGTGCCTTTCCGTGTTCGAGCCCCCGCAGTGAGCACGGGATCCTCGGTAAGCGGCGTGTGAAACTGAGAAGTCCGGCAGTTGGACGTACGCCCCGTGGGTGCCAACCGGACGAACAGATTCGCCCGAGGCTAAGCGGAACCTTGTGGAGCGCAGCCGTCCGCGTCCGAGGGTCCCGCGCGCAACGGAGGGGGCGGGGGGCGGCTCAACTCACTTTCCCGCGCGCCCTCGTACTGGCCCGCATTCGCCTTACGAGGATGGCCGCTGAGCGCGGCCCTATCCTCTCCGGCGCCTGCGGCCAGGTCATGATCTTTGGCAGAACGTGATGTTGACGTCGTTGGTAGGCAGGGGAAACCCTGCGAAAATGGGGACAGGGGTGAACGGCACCTATTTACCCCGCGTAACGGTCGAGGATTCGATACTGAATCGCTTCGGCCACATGGACTGCGGTGATTTGCTCGACTCCTTCCAGGTCGGCGATGGTGCGGGACATGCGCCGGACTTTGTCGTACGCGCGCGCACTCAGTCCGAGCTGTTCGATCGCTTCGCCTACTAGCGCGCGACCCGCGACGTCGAGCGCGGCGCTTGTATCAAGCACCTTACCGCGGAGGTGTGCATTCAGTACCCCACCCTGTCGCGCACGCTGGACGGCACGTGCGGCAACTACGCGTGCGCGGAGTTCTGCTGTTCCATCACCGGTTGGCGCGGATGCAAGACGTTCAAATGGAACCGCGCGAACTTCCACGTGCAAGTCAATGCGATCGACGATCGGACCGCTTAGCCGCTCCATGTATTGCTCCTGATCACGCGCGCCCTTGGTGCCGTCGCGACGATTGCCGCGCGCTGTGGGATTCATGGCGGCCACAAGAATGCTGCGTGCTGGAAATCTGGCGCTGCCGTGCGCGCGTGCGACAGTGATGAATCCGTCTTCAAGCGGTTCGCGCAATGCTTCCAGCGCACTTCGACCAAATTCTGGCAGCTCGTCCATGAATAACACGCCGTGATGCGCCAATGTCACCTCGCCCGGGCGCGGGATGCCCGCAGCACCGCCGCCAACCAATGCCACCGTGCTTGCCGTGTGGTGCGGCGCGCGAAATGGCCGCTCGGTCACCAATCGTGGAACTCCAACACCCGCCGCGCTCCAGATCCGCGTGACTTCCAATGCTTCCTCTGGCTCCAACGGCGGCATGATGCCCGGGAGCGCGCGCGCCATCATGGTTTTCCCGCAACCCGCCGGGCCAATCAGGAGCGCGTTGTGTCCACCGGCAGCCGCAATCATCAATCCACGCTTTGCTGGCCCCTGCCCGCGAATGTCCCGAAAGTCAACATCGTGCGTCGCACCCGCGATCGCCGCTCGGACATCAATGGGCTCGGCGCGCAACAACGTGTGCGTGCCGCGGAAGAACGCCACCACTTCGGGCAACGACTCCGCAGCACGCACGTCCACCCCTTCCACCATCGCCGCCTCACGCGCATTCGCCGCAGGAACAATGATTCCCTCTAAGCCCTGCGCGCGCGCAAGGAGTGCCATCCCAACCGCCCCACGTACGGCTCGTAACGATCCATCAAGACCCAACTCACCCGCCAACATCCACGCATCCATGCACGGAACCTTCGCTGCCCGCGCACTGCCCTCCTCCAGCGGCGCGGCCATGAGGAGAGCCACCGCAATCGGCAGGTCAAACGCCGGCCCTTGCTTACGCAAGTCCGCGGGCGCAAGGCTGATGGTGGTGCGATGCCGCGGCGGGTCGAACCCGCAGGATGACATGGCACTCTTTACCCGTTCAATACTCTCCCGCACCGCCAGATCCGGCAGCCCAACCAGTGTGATGCGCGGCAGCCCGCGTGCCTGCAGCGACACTTCCACATCACAGCGGACCGCGTCAATGCCCTGCAGGGCGAAACTTGGAATCGTTACCAGCATGAACGCCATCATCCAGCCCACGCGGAACCGCCATAGTAAAGACCGCCCTATTTCCTGCAAGTCCGTTACTCTTTCCGAGTGGATCCGCAGATCGTCATCGAGTACATGGCATTTGGCTTCTTTGGAGGCATGATCGGCGGTCTATTGGGAATCGGCGGCTCAGTGGGAATCATTCCGCTCGCCACCATCTTCATTAGCCCCGACAAGCAACAACTGCAATGCGCTGCCATGCTCTGCAATGTTGCGGTGGCATCCACGGCGTACCGTCGCTACCTCATGGCAGGGAAGATCGAATGGACGTTCGCGCGACGGATCGTGCCGGCAGCAATCGTCTTTGTGCTGGCCGGCGTCGCCGCCAGCACGGTGATCGAGGCAAGCAGCTTTCGCGTCATGTTTGCCGCGTTTCTTATGGTCGTAGCCGTTCGAGAGTTTCGACTGCTCGCCATCGGCAGCGAACATTCCCCCGATGACGCGCGCGAACTCTCACCAGCGCGCGGTGCGGGCATTGGCGCCATCATGGGGTTCTTGAGCGGACTGCTTGGAATCGGTGGCGGCGTTGTGGGCGTACCGCTGATGCGCGCGTGGGCCAGGATCCCCATGAAACGCGCGGTGGTCACCAGCGTCTGCACCATGGTTCCGCTTGCCATGGTTGGAGCCACCATGAAATCCATCACCCTCTGGAACACGCC
The DNA here is from genome assembly GCA_044354475.1 of Phycisphaerales bacterium. Classification (GTDB taxonomy): domain Bacteria; phylum Planctomycetota; class Phycisphaerae; order Phycisphaerales; family SM1A02; genus UBA966. Next base: position 8,547 of record JBIKZY010000041.1, on the reverse strand, counting down.
CATTGATGCCAGCGGCGCCACCATGACCAAGATCGCCGCGGGATCCGCCGCAGCCGCAACAGCCGCCAACAGCACCGCCGCGTCGTCCGCAAGCACCCCAAGCAATGCACTCATCCCCGCACTGCTGATTGCTGCCTGCCTGATTCCCACCGCCATGGTGGGAAGCTGGATCGGCGCAACCATCAATGTCCATGTCACCGGTAAGGCGGTGCGATGGGTACTCGCCACGTACCTACCCCTGGCCGCTGCGTGGATGGCGTGGCCAGTGGTTTCGCAGTGGATGGCAGGTGCCTCCCGATAAATTCGGCGGTCGCCCACGCCTCGAACGGAAATCAAGGGCGCCATTGCCACATGTACGACCCGTGTGGTCAAATTTTTCAACATCCATGATCTCATCCTGCAATGGATCACGCCTAATTATGCGTAGCACCATTGCGTGAGCGGCTGACTCGTTCTGAGGCTTTGGTGCGGGTGTGGCAATCACCTTGTTCCCATATTGCCACTATCCCATCCGTTCGAAGTGAAACCTATGTCGCCGACCACACACTTTCGCTCCTCCCTGCTTTCTGTTTCCCTCGTAGCGCTTGCTTCGACCGCAAGCGCAAACGCTGCCTTGTATCGGTACTTCGCGTCGTTTGGCGGAGGGTTTAGCGCCTTCGGGATGATCGAGACGAAAGCCGATGCCCCAGCTTCGTTCCTTGAGTTGCACCCAACGCCGCCATCCGGCGTGTTTGCAACCACCTATGTCCAGTCGATGTTCCTCCAAGTGTTCAACGGAACTACTACCCTCAGCAGTGGCCACTCAGTATTCGACGGACTTTCAAGCGACCGCTGGTTGCACATGCAGTTTGACGCAAACCCAACGCCAAACATTTCTCAAATGGATACCTCCACGCAGCAAGCCGGCGTCGATTCGTACTACTACATCAGTAACGGAATCAACCCAGCGGGCGCATGGGTCAACTACGGCGAAACCACCTTTAACCTGTTTCAGTACACCACTAGCACTTCCACAACAACCTACATCGGCTCGACCAATACGCTGATGGTTTCGCTTGTCCCTAGCCCGGGCGCCGCCGGACTCATGGCGCTGAGCGGATACGTGGCTATGCGCCGCCGACGCGGGGCATGATGACGCTAGACTCGCCGGTTCATGACCCGCGTACTACTTGTTGAGCGTGAACCTGCCACACGCGATCGCCTCGCGCTAGCACTCCGCAAGGCGCGCTTTGAGGTGCGCTCGGCAAGCGATGCTGAGAACGGCCTGAAATGTGTTGCGGAAGAACATCCAGAGATTGCACTGTTCGGGACATGTGCTGTTGGTATGTCGCTCGCGGAATTTTGTAGGGCTGCCCGTGCCGCTGCCGCTTCCGGTCACATGCAAGTCATTGCGCTGCTGTCATCAGAAATCACCGCTGCCACTGCCATCCGCGCCGCGCTTCTTGCTGGCGCCGATGATGCGCTGCCAATTCCCACCGACCCACTGGAACTGATCGAAGCAGTCCGTGCGCAAGAACGCCGAATTCCCGGCGCAGTGCCCATCACGATTACTGGCGCGAGCATTCATGAAGCGATCGAATCCGCGCTGGCCTCCATGCCACGGCCGGTGCTCGTGGTCACCCTGGAACTTGAAGACGCGAGCGCCATTGCATCGATCGAAGGATGCGAAACTCTCCGCGCACTGGACGAAGTGTGGCGCGCGCGTATCCGGGCACTGATTCCGGAACAAGCATTTCTCTTTGCGAAGAGTCCGGGTGAGGCAATTGCCTTGCTCCCAGGATCAACACCGCAACCACGAACGCTGCTCGCCGCACTGGGCGGCACTGGCCAACCAGCGGAGCGCATCGGCACTATCGATATGCGTATTCGCGCAGCGCTGGGTGTGGTGGAACTGGCCGCAGGCGAAGCGCCGTCCATAGAACAAACACTGGCGCGAAGCAAGCAAGCGCTCCGTCGCGCGCGCCATGGTCCGCAGCCACGTATCAACTTCTATGACACAGCCGACGCCACGCGGGCGCTCAATGACCTGCAACTCGCCACCATGCTGCAGCATGCGCTGGAAGATGGAAAATTTCGGTTGGTATATCAACCGAAGGTGAGTATTGCGACGGGCGCAACTGTTGGTGCAGAAGCACTGATTCGCTGGAAGCTACCAACCACTGGTGAGTCAATCGCGCCGACGCGCCTGCTTGCCATTGCTGAAGACGCTGGCCTGCTTGATGAAATTGGTGGATGGGCACTGCGCGAAGCATGCCGGCAGTGCTCCGCATGGTCGCTGGCCGGGATGGATATTCCGGTCAGCGTGAATCTTGCCGCCAGCCAATTCCGACGCGGCGACTTGGTGGACGCCGTTCGACTTGCGTTGAGTGAAACGGCATTGCCGGGCCGACTCCTAACGGTTGAAGTTCAAGAGGGCGTGTTAGTGCAAGAGGGGCTACTCATTCGCCCGCAGTTGGAGGCGTTACGAATCAATGGCGTTCGTATCTCCGTGGATGACTTTGGTACAGGTGTTGCAGGCATCGCCGTGCTGCGGCAGTTTCCGATTGATGAACTCAAGATTGACCAGTCGGTGATCGCACGTCTTCCTGGTACGGCGGACGATCGTGCGATGGTGGATACCGCGCTCCGACACGCGCGGCAGCTCAATATCGACTGCGTGGCCGAAGGTGTTGAAAGCGCTGCGCAGTGGGCGTTTCTTGCCGAACATGGTTGGCATGCAGCGCAGGGTTGGCACATCTCCCACCCGATGGCTGGCACGTCCATTCCAGGATTCGTTCGCAACGAACCGGATGCGATCGCTGCAAGCAGACGCGCTGACGCCTAGGACGCGCTCATGCGGCGCGCGCCAACGCGTGACGGCGCTCATGCAGCACGCGTCGATGTCACGGACGCGCTCATACAGCGCGCGCACAAATATCACGCACGCGCCGACCCAGCGATCGCGCTACTTCTGAACCCCTGCCAGATCCAAGAAGAATGCCTGTTCACGCGCGGCCTGTTGCAGGCGCTCGAAGCGTCCGCTCTTGCCGCCGTGACCTGCTTCCATATTGATGTGCAACAAGAACGGATTGGAGTCCGTGCGCAGTCGACGCAAGCGCGCAACAAACTTGGCGGGCTCGTAGTACTGCACCTGTGAATCCCACAATCCAGTGGTCACCAACATGGCCGGATAGTCCTTCGCCTGCAAGTTGTCATAGGGCGAATATGACAAGATGTACTCGTACGCTTCCTTTGATTCCTTGGGATTGCCCCACTGCGTCCACTCATTGGTGGTGAGCGGAATGGTCTCATCAAGCATGGTGGTGAGCGCATCAACAAACGGAACATGTAGGCCGATGCCCCGGTAATGGCTACCGGCTTGATTGGCCACGGCGCCCATCAACAGACCACCGGCAGAACCGCCGGTTGCAAAGATGCGGTCATCACACCACTGCTCCGTGCGCAAGAAATCGGTCGCGTCCACAAAGTCGTTGAACGAGTTCTTCTTGTGCATCAATCGACCGTCCTCGTACCAATCCTGGCCCATGTCCGCGCCGCCGCGAATATGCGCGGCAGCAATCAGGAATCCGCGATCCATCAAACTGACTGCAGCAGAATCAAACTCCGCGTCGGTCGGAAACCCGTACGCGCCGTAGCCCTCAATACGCATGGCATGCTTGCCATCACGGGCGTACGCGTCCTTGCGCCACGAAAGGGAAACCGGAATGCGCTTGCCATCACGGCTCGGCGCCCAGGCGCGCGCGGTTTCGTATTGATCGCGTTGGTAACCAATGACTGGCTGCACCTTGCGCACCGTGCGCGCCGCGGTTGCCAAGTCAACGTCAATTGTCGTGCGCGGCGTGACCATCGATGTGTAACCGATGCGCACAGACGTGTTGGACGCATCCATGTTCTCACCAAAGGTCATGGCGTATGCAGACTCATCCGCTGGCACAACCGTGCCGTTGCCACCGGCCCAAGGAATGATGCGAACACGCGGATTTGCATCAACGCGCTCGAGCACGGCAATGCCTGAATTGAAAGCAATGGCATCGTCGACTGAAGCATCCGCACGTTGCGGCAGAATGGTGTTCCACCCAGCGCGGTCATCTGGGGCGGACTCGGGCGCCACCACCAGTCGGAAGTTGCGCGCCGCTTCATTGGTGCGAATCAGCCACTTGCCAGCACAATGGTCAACATAGTTGCGGACATTCGGGCGACGCGGAAACACCACGAATGCGGGGGCATCCGAACGATCAAGCGGCACCACGCGCAGTTCGTTGGTGTCGTAACCCTCCATGGTGATCAATAGGTATTTATCGCTGCGGCTGGTGCTAATTTGCGTGAACAGCGTCTTGTCAGGCTCGTCATAGACAAGGGTGTCTGCCGCAGACGGTGTGCCAAGGACATGGCGGTAAACCGGGCCACTCTGCAGCAACACCGGATCTTGCCGGATGTAGAAAATGGATTTGCCGTCCGCAGCCCACTCCACCGACTCCAATGTCCCTTCCATGTGATCCGACAACATGGCACCCGTGCGCAGATCCTTGAAATGAATGGTGTGTATGCGGCGACCAGTGACGTCCTGCGTCCACGCCAACAGGTTCCCATCGGGACTTGCAGCAATCTGGCTGACCCGAAAGTAATCCTCGCCCTTTGCCATCGCTGGTACATCAAGCAAGACTTCTGGCTGCACGGCTTCATCTTGCGCTGCTGGCGTCCCGCGCCGGCGCATGTAGGTTGGATATTCCGCGCCGGTATCAAACCGCGTCCAATACCAGTAGCCGTGATCGAATGCCGGCACGGTGGAATCATCTTCCTTGATGCGTCCACGAATCTCTTTCACGAGCGTCTCCTGCAGCGGCACCAACCGTGCCATCATGGCCTCGGTGTACGCCTGCTCAGCGTTGAGGTACGCCATGATGTCATCGGGCTTTTTCTCAGAGTTGTCATTCCGAAGCCAGTAGTACTCGTCGGTTCGTTCGCCAAAGGGCGTCTTGATGACAAACACTTCCTGGCGCGCTACCGGCGGCCGGAGTGCTGCTGCTGCTGTCGGCTTGTGCATGGCGGCCGGAGGTTCTGCAGTTTCACTCGACGCGCCCGGTTCCGAAGTCACGGTCGTCGCCGAGGCCGTGCCACCCGCACCGCTCGGCGTACATCCCGCAACGACCAGCACACTCAGTACGGCAGCGACAGGGACGACTACATGACTCACGATGGCTCGAATGCGCATGCATAGAGCGTAGCGAACCGCCCCACATCCGGAGGGGATGCGGGGCGGTGGTTGGACTGCAAATGTTGCCGCGCTATGAAACGCCGCGCGCAGGCTGCACCGAGTACTTATGCGCTAAAGCTGGAGCCGCATCCGCACGTGGTGCTGGCGTTTGGATTGGTGAAGACAAATCCGCGACCCATGATCTCATCCTTAAAGTCGATCGTGGTGCCGTTGAGGTACAGGAAGCTCTTTGGATCGCACACCACCCGCACCGTGAAGGTGCCGGCTTCTGCCACCGCGGTCGCAGCGCCACCGTTGCCGCCTTCAACGCGACTGACGGTCTTGCCATCGTCCGCGGTGCGGTAGGTGAACTCCCAAAGTTCATCGGAGTCCTTCTGCACTTCGGTCAGATCAAGGATGTAACTAAAGCCACTGCATCCACCGCCCTTGACGCCGATGCGGAGACGAATCTTGTCTGCATCGAGGCCTTGCTGATGAATGATGTTGCTGATTTCGCGGGCTGCTGAATCACTAATAATGACGGACATAATGAGCTCTTTCCGTAGGGTGCGTTGAAACTATCAGTGGGTAGCGGCGTGGGTAGCGGAATCCGCCACCATGCCGTTCTTCTTGCGGTAATCAGCAATGGCCGCGCGGATGGAATCCTCGGCGAGCACGCTGCAGTGAATCTTCACTGGTGGGAGGCTGAGCTCCTCAACAATCTGCGTGTTCTTGATGGTGAGCGCCTCATCAACTGACTTGCCCTTGAGCCATTCAGTGGCCAGGCTGCTTGAAGCAATCGCGCTGCCGCAACCAAAGCACTTGAACTTGGCGTCTTCAATGACGCCCTGCTCGTTGACCTTGATATGCAACTGCATCACATCGCCGCACTCCGGGGCGCCAACGATGCCAACGCCAACATCGGTGCGCTTGGCAACATCTGTGCTGGTGCCGAAACTGCCGACGTTGCGGGGGTGCTGGAAGTGATCAACAACTTTGTCTGAGTAAGCCATGGTGAGGTCCTGTGCGCCGGCGCTGTGCCGGTCAAATGCGTTCGGGTGAAGTGACTGCGCGGATTAGTGCGCTTGCCACTGAATCTTGGAAATGTCGACACCTTCTTTATGAAGGTCAAACAGCGGGCTCATCAAGCGCAAGTGCTCAACGGCCGCAACGATCTGCTCAATTGCAAAGTCCACTTCTTCCTCAGTGGTCCAGCGACCAAGCGAAAGGCGTAATGATGAATGCGCCAATTCATCGCCAACTCCGAGCCCCTTGAGCACATAGCTCGGCTCAAGACTGGCGCTGGTGCAGGCACTACCGGAACTGCAAGCGATGTCCTTCACGCCCATCATCAGGCTCTCGCCCTCAACAAACCCGAAGGAAATATTGGTGACGTGCGGAAGGCGCTTCTCGGCATGACCGTTCACCTGAGTGACTTCAATGCGGCGCGAAAGTTCGGTTTCCAGCTTGCGGCGGAACTTAATGACGCGTTCGCGTTCGTGTTCCATCTCGTGCTGGCAGAGTTCGCAGGCCTTACCAAAGCCAACGATTCCGGTGACATTCAGCGTGCCAGAGCGCATGCCGCGCTCGTGTCCGCCTCCGTCAATGATTGCTTCCAAGCGAATGCGTGGCTTGCGACGCCGAACGAACAAGGCGCCCACGCCCTTTGGTCCGTAGATCTTGTGGCCACTCCAACTGAGGAGGTCAATGTGATCTCGTTCCACATCGGTTGGCATCTTGCCAACCCACTGCGTGGCATCGGTGTGGAAGACGATTTCCTTGTCGTGGCACAGCTTGCCGATCTGCGGGATCTCATTGATCACGCCAATCTCATTGTTGGCCCACATGATGCTGACCAAGATGGTGTCTGGACGAATGGCCGCAGCAACCATGTCGGCGGTAATCACGCCGTCAGTACCAGGCGCAAGGAAGGTGACCTCAAAGCCCTCGCGCTGCAGGCGCTTGCAGGGATCGAGCACTGCCTTGTGTTCATGGATCGCGGAGATGATGTGGCCGCGACCCGTCTGACCTGCTGGAGCCTTTGCGTAGATCTCCGCGGCGCCCTTGATGGCCAGGTTGTTGCTCTCTGTGGCGCCCGAAGTAAAGATGATTTCCTTGGGGTTGGCGCCGATCAGTGCGGCTGACTGCTCGCGGGCCAACTCGACGCCGTCCTCTGACTCCCAGCCGAACTTGTGGTTGCGGCTCGATGAGTTGCCGAATTTATCGCTGAAGTACGGAAGCATGGCTTCCACCACGCGTGGGTCGCAGCGAGTGGTGGCGGCATGATCGAAATAAATGGGTAGTTTGAGTGCCATGGTGGTTTGCAAGGAATCCGGAGGAGCACAGGACCATCACGGCCTGCGGCAATTGAGATCCAGTCGCAATAACAGTCTAGGAGGGTGGGCAGCAATTGAAAAGCCTTCTCGGAGCGGATCTCTGTGAATTCTCGGAAATGTAGTCCGGAATTCCCAACCGGAAGTTCCGGCACTATGGTGGACACAGCAGATGCAGGTCCTACACGCCCCAGAACAGCTTGTACCGTACTTCGGATGCGCATTGGTGCCCACCATGGGCGCCCTTCACGCTGGACACGGCGCCCTGATGCGCCGCATGTCGGGGCGAGGCATGCCCGTGTTGGCAACGGTGTTTGTCAATCCGACACAATTTGCGCCGCGCGAAGACTTCGCAAAGTATCCGCGCACGCTTGAGGACGATGTGAAGCTGGCAGCGGAATGCGGTGCAGACGCTGTGTTTGCGCCAAGTGCCGAGACCATCTATCCATTTGGTCTTGATGCAGCGCGCGCCGAAGCCGCCGCATGGCCGCTCCCCGATGTTGCCAATCAGCCGGGCTTAGAAGATGCCAGTCGCCCCACGCACTTTGGTGGCGTGTGTCAAGTGGTGGCTCGACTCTTCGACCTCACGCAGCCGGCACGGGCGGTATTTGGTGAGAAAGACTTTCAGCAACTGCGCGTCTTGGAAGATATGGCCGCGATGGCGCGCGCAGCGGATCGGCGCTGGGGTGCACTGGTGATTGAAGCGGCTCCCACCGTTCGTGAGCATGATGGTCTTGCCATGAGTAGCCGCAATCGTTATCTCCAGCCGGAGCAACGCGATCGGGCGCTGGCGCTGGTGCGCGCCTTGCAGCAGGCCGCCGCGGCGACCGACCCGCCAAGTGCCGAACAAATCATGCGAACCACGCTGGAAGCGCACGGGCTGACCGTGGATTACGCGGTGGTGCGCCATGCCTCCACCCTGCTGCCCGTGAATCATTGGAATGCCCCCACCCGCGCCCTGATTGCTGCGCGCATCGGCGATGTGCGGCTCATTGACAACATGGCCATGCCAATCCGCGG
>JBIKZY010000040.1:0-19231 GCA_044354475.1 Phycisphaerales bacterium | reverse complement strand
CTGGTGACCAAAGTGCCTTCCGTGTTCGAGCCCCCGCAGTGAGCACGGGATCCTCGGTAAGCGGCGTGTGAAACTGAGAAGTCCGGCAGTTGGACGTACGCCCCGTGGGTGCCAACCGGACGAACAGATTCGCCCGAGGCTAAGCGGAACCTTGTGGAGCGCAGCCGTCCGCGTCCGAGGGTCCCGCGCGCAACGGAGGGGGCGGTAGACGACTGCACTCACGTCGACCGCGCGCAACGGAGGGGGCGGTTGAACGACTCGACTTACTTCAACCGCGCCCGGAAAATGGGGACAGTGGTGAACGGCACCTATTTAAAAATGCCCAGAGCGCGGAACTTCGTCCGCGCTCCTGAGAACCGGCGCCTGAGCGCCCGTCCGGGTGTCGGGTCTCGCGGCTCAGCAGAGCGCGAGGAAAGCAAAGGCAGCCAGCATGAGAATGCGGCGAGCGTTCTCTTCGACTGAGATTACGTGGGTTGCTGCAATGGCTACTGCTCGCATGGTTCTTGTCTTTGCTTTTCGAGTACTTGAGGCGCGGGGGACGGCGTCAGCCGTTGACCCCCCCGCGCTACGATGTAAGTCTTGCCCAATTCACACGGTTCGTCCACCCCTGTAAGCATGAAACGAGCGCAAACTTGTGAAATCACCATGATTATGCGGACTTTACTAGTTAAAATGGTGGTTCTCGGACTCATCCCTGGAAGCTTCTGGCTTCCGCGAGTGGTTTTCGCAGGTGCGATGGTGTGGCAAAGCGGCCCAAACACCCTGCCCGACCCTGCCAATGCGGTGTCGACGTTCTTTGCCGCCCGCGCGTGGCTGGATGCTGGCGGCAGTGGAGCCGCCATTGCCACGCCTGCCGACGTCCATAGCGCGGCCGTGGTGCTGCGGATGCGTGGGCGCATCGTGGGAATTGGGCACGATGCTGGCGATACCAACAAGACCGGCATCGTGGATCGCGCCCTGCGCTCGGCGCTTGATGCGGCGCGTGCGCGGCGCACATCGCAGCCAACTACTGCAAACGAGAATGACTCCATCGGGACGCTCGTCACGCTTGAACTTGAACTTGCAGGTGCACGCGAACCATTGATCGGTCGCACCTTTGAGGAAGTGGCGCGCAATATCGAACCCGGTGAATGCGGCTTGCAACTGACCGACGCCGCGCGGACTGCCTATGAACCAGCGTCGCAACTCTTGGCGCGGCGGATGGCCTCGCCCGTCTCGCGCGCGGTGCTCGCCATGGTCACTGAACTTGATCTGCCGCCACGAGATCTTCCTGATCTGCAAGCGCTTGGCGGCAATACCGCCATGTATGCATCACGATCGATTCGCTTGGCGCAACTTGATCCAGTAAGCAGCCCGTTCACACTCGCTCGCGTGCTACCTGCTATTTCCACCGCACCTGCAACGCGCGCGGACGGAGTCACTGCATGCGCAGCAATCATCGCGCGCCTTGCCGCGCAACTTGAACCCGCTGCCGCTACCGAAGGACTTCCTGCGGATGCTGGAGCACAAATTGCACGCACCGGCTTGCGCGGTGACTACGTGATTGCCGCCGATCGCTACGAGCCGTTCGCTGCCGGCGCTACTGAACAAGCGCTGTGCGCGTGGGCACTCGCTCGCGCCTCGGCAACCGCTAGCTTTCCGGAAACCCTGAGAAATCAGTCTAAATCAGCGGCAGTTACCGTACTCCGCGCGTTGATGGATCACGAAAGCTCTGAGTCGGACCCCACTTCCGAACCCGCCGCGGTGGCCTACGCAATACTGGCGATGGCAGAACTTGCTGCGAGCAATGCACCGATCGACGCGCCATTCGCCGCATCCATGACCACCGCACTCGGTCGCCTGCTTGCACCCGCCAATCTTGCCACGCTGCGCCCGCACGTGCAAGCCGCCGTACTTGATGCCGCCGCCGCACTTCATGCAGCGCGGACTCCCATCATTCCAGAGAAGGATGTGATCGCCGCGTTGGATGCAGCGTGGAAATCCATCGACCCCGCAGAACTTCCGATGGTGGCGCCCTTTCTCATTGATGCGAATGCTCGTTGCGCACCCGACACATTCGAACAACGCATGACCGCACATCGCAGCGCACTTGATGCCGCACGAACGGTGCTTCTCGGAACGCAAGTACCTGCAGACAGTTCCGACCGTCCCAATTCGCTGCTTGATATGCCGGGCGCATATCCGATGGCCGGCTCCAGTGCTGGGCGAATTTCTGCGCAGTCCACGCGGCCGCAATTCTTCATGGCAATGATCGCTGGACTTCCTGCAACACGATCGCCCGCGCGCGATGCAGAAGACCGCGACACACTCGCGCTGGCCATTCGATTTGTGCAGCAATTGCAGGCTGCTGCAGCGATCGCCTACTGCGCGCCCGCACTGGAACGCGCTCGCGGCGGCGTGCTCGCTTCGCCGGCAGATGCTTCGCAACCAGTGGCGGCGCAGGCATTCGCCATCTTGGCGCTCACCGAGTCCGAGCGTGCCTTGGCGCGTTTGGCATTGCAGACTGACCCCGTTCAAGCCAAATGAGCGCATATTTCAGCCCTTCAAGCGGCAACCGTACAGATCCGTGCCAATTCTCGGATCGGAAACGACTACTCCAACCGTACACTTCTCTAGCGCGGGCGATTCCGCGGCACGATCCTCGCTTGGAGATCTTCATGATGCGCATTCAGACCACGCTCAGTGCCATGCTCGGGCTCGCCACACTTGTGGCGGTCGCTCCTGCTTCAGGTCAGAATCTCTCCGAGCGCATCAATACGGTGCTTGAGCAGCGTGCCACCAAACAGGCAACCGCCAAGGGACCGATCCTTCGCGCGCTGCTGACCACCAGCATCAGTGTGAAGTTTGAAGACACCAAGGCGAAGGAAGCGTTTGCTTATCTCAAGCAACTGATCGGCGTGGAAATGGTGGTGCGCTGGTCTGATGATCCGGGCGCGGGGGACGGACTCGATCCCGAAGCTCGTCTCACTTTTGAGATGAACAGCGCGCAAGCGCTCGTGGTCCTCGAACGCATGATTGATATGTCCACCACCGAGCCAGCAACGTGGCAACTGCGCCAGGGCTACTTGGAAGTTGGAACAAAGTCGCGACTCAACGCGCGCGGCTCGCAAGAGACCCGTATTTATCCGATTCGTGATTTGCTGTTCGAAGCTCCAAACTTTGACAATGCGCCCGAGTTCAATCTCGCCCAGTCAGTGCAAACTGGCGGCGGTGGTGGTGGCGGCGGAAGCGGCGGCGGCGGTGGCGGATTCGGCGGTGGTGGTGGCGGCGGCGGAAGCGGCGGCGGTGGTGGTGGCGGTGGCGGCGGCGTGCCGTTCGGTACGCCCGGCGAGCCACCAGAGCGCCGCGCTCCTGAAGAGAAGGCCGACCAACTCATCGAGCTCATCAAGTCGCTGGTCGAGCCCGATGTGTGGCTTGACGACAGCGTTGCATCGATTCGTTACTACGACGGTTCGATCATCGTTCGCGCGCCGGACTACGTGCAGCGGCAAGTGGCTGGATACGGATCACTGCCCGCGGAAGCACCGAAGCGCACGGGCGGTCGATACGTTGACATGACTGCGCCAATCGGAGTGTCGAAGGTCACTGGCTTTGGAACATCCACCGTTACCGGCTCAGCGGGCGGCGGCAGCACTGGAACCACCGGCGGCGCTGGTGGACGCGGCGGCGCAGGCAGCAGCGGCACGGGTGCGGGCGGCGGCTCGTTCATTCCGTCGGGCGGCGCACCAACTGGACCAGGCGGAAGCGGCGCGAAAGGCAGCACGCCCCCGCCTGCAACGACACCTGGTACCGGCGCGAAACCGTGACGGGACGCGCTCGCGCACACGACCATCGCACCATTCGATCTGACCTCCGCAACTGCACGGGGGATGGTGTCACCCATGCATTCATGGTTGGACTGGGCGAAACGAACTTTCCACTCTTTGCGCTTGCGCTCGGAAAGGGAGACGCCGTTGCGGGACTGGTCTCCACCGTGCCACAGTTGGTGGGCGCGGTGCTGCAAACGTGTGCGCCGTGGGGCATCGAACGCATGGGATCGCCGCGCCGCTGGATCATGTTGTGCGCCACCATCCAATGCGTGAGTTTTGTGCCGATGGTGGTGGCTGCCATGCTGGGCGCCATGCCAACCTGGATGCTCTTTGCAGTGGCGAGTATTTACTGGGCAGTGAATTTAGGTGCGGCACCCGCATGGAACACATGGGTTGGCGCGCTCTTCCCACGAAGGATTCGCGTGCGCTACTTCGGATGGCGGTCACGCATCTATCAAATCTCCATCATGGGATCGTTGCTGGTGGGCGGACTAGTGCTGATGCTTGGCGACCCTGGTCGTGCTCAGCGGTTGCTAGGTATTGACATGGGTATCGACCTGGGATTGATGGCTGCCTTCGCCACTGTGTTTGGTCTTGCTGGCCTATGCCGCTTGTGGAGCGTGCTGTTTTTGAACCGCCAAGGCGAAGCACCCGGACTGAATCTCAAGAATCATCGCCGTGTGGGATGGATCGATTTCGCGCAGCGCGTGCGCGGGGGCGCGGATGGGCGACTCCTCGGCGCGGTGGTCTTGATGACCGTCGCCGTGCAGATTGCGCAGCCGTTCTACACGCCGTACATGAGCCGACAACTTGGATTCAGCGACGCCGCTGTGTTGGCAATGATTGCCGCAAGCTTTGCAGCAAAGAGCCTGACTGCTCCACTGTGGGGGCGCATCGCACAGAAACACGGCGCTCGGCGACTGTTCGTATGGGGTGCATTAGGAATTGTGCCACTCAGCGCGTTGTGGCTAGCGAGTCCCTCATTCTGGTACCTACTGGGTTTGCAAGCACTCACCGGCGCCATGTTCGGCGCGTACGAATTGGGATTCTTCTTCTTGGCACTCGAATCGATCCGCGAAGAAGAACGCACCAGCATGCTTGCACTCTTCATGCTCTTCAACAGCTTTGCCGCTGCAGCCGGCAGCTTGCTTGGTTCCATCGCACTGACTGGAATGGGATCAATGGAAACCGTCGGCATGATGGGCGGCGCGTACGTAGCCATCTTTGCGATGAGCGCTGGCGTCCGCGCCTTGGCCTTCTTTGCATGCACCACGGTGCGTGAAGAAGTGGCGCACGCCGTTCCGATTGCTATGCAGACGCTGTCGTTGCGCCCATCGGCAGGTAGCTTTGATGTACCCGAGCCAGCGTCGATTGAAGAAGCAGAATCGCTGGGAACTTCGCAATGAGGCTGGACTATGAATGATGCGCCTGTACACCATTATTCGCGCCGGTTTGTAGTAGCAATAGTCGCAGCGGTACTTCTGGCAGCCGCAGTGCGCGCGCCGTTTCTTACTGACAGCCTGTGGTACGACGAAATCGCAGCATTCCTTGGGTACTCAATCAACGGGCCATGGGGCGCGGTGTCCACCTACTACACGCAGGCAAACCACGTGCTGCATTCACTGCTCGCGTGGTGCTCGGGCGCAGCGCTTGGCGTAGATGAAGTCACCGTGCGACTACCGAGTTTCCTTGCGGGACTTGGCTCCGTGCTCGCAGTGGCGTGGCTGGCCATCACCGCCCTCGGGCGCGACGCTCAGGGCGTGCGTCTCGCGGTGACGGCTGCTTTCGTGACCGCGCTCATGCCGATCGCGGTTCTACCCGCCACCGAGGCTCGCGGGTATTCGTTGATGACGCTCTTCTCCGCGCTGATGACGGCTGCATTTCTGCGCGGGCTCCGCAGGCCAACACGTACCGCATGGCTGGTCTACGCCGCTGCGTGTGCCCTGGGAATCTGGGCGCATTTGGTAACGGTGTGTGTTCCAGCATTTCATGCGGCGTGGTGCGTGGCGGTGTTACTGCGCGGCACGCCATCCACGCCCGGCGGAACTCCGCCGAAGGCCGCGCGTGATGGTCTCATGGCGATCGGCATGGCCGCACTGCTCACGCTGTTGGTCTACGCACCAATTCTTCCCGCCCTGTTTGCCATTCGAAGTGAGTTCCGCGCGCTCGATGGCAATGAGCCAACGCTTTTTGGTGTCGAGGGATGGATGATGCTCCTGTCCATCGGCGGATCATGGAAAGTGTGGGCTTCGCTCGCGGCGCTGCCCTTGGTAGTTGCTGGAATCACAGCGGCAATGCGCGATGCCCGGTTGCGCACTGCCCTCCTACTGTCGTTGGGCGGCGCCGTCGTCGCACTGGCGTTCCCACTCTTTCTTGGCAGTTGGCTGTACGCACGCTTCCTTGCATTCACCGTTCCCGGCATCGCCCTGTTGTTGGCGGCTGGACTGTTGGAAATCAATGATCGAAAGCCGATCGGTGCGCGAGTGGTGGCGCTACTCGTCGCCAGCGTATGGATTGCATCACTGGCAACACTCGGCCCGCGCCAGCAAATTCGCGAAGCAGTCATGTATGTCGCCAGCCACCGAACGCCCACGGAGGGTGCGTTCGCTGTCGGGCTTCCGGACGATGTGCATCAGTGGTACGCCGTGCCGCTGCGTGTTGATATGCCCGGAAGCGGTCCGTATGGATCCGCGCTTGAGGAACGCCTGCGCGACCCCGCTGCTGCGTGGGCCGTACTTCTCTATCCACGCACGCTGACTACTGCCGCGGATCAACTGCAAGACGCGGGATTTGTAGAGGAAGCCCGATTCCCGGGTTGGATCGATACTGGCGGCGGGGAGATCGTCGTGCTGCGTCGCAGATAGCATCGACCGCTATGCCTGGCACCTTTGAGATCATCTCCGAACGCGAAGAACCCACTGGGTGGCGCTTCGACGTGCAGGACATTCGTGCAGACGGATCGCTCGCGGGCGTGTCACTGACGCTGTCATGGGCTGATTACGACTACTTCTGCCCAGACGGTTCGGTTGCACCGGAAAGCGTGGCACGCGCAGTGCTTGAAGTGGCCAGCGCGCTTTGGCCGCAAGGCATGCCGGCTCGCCTTGATGCCAGCACCCCGCGGCGGATGGCACCTGACGCAGATCAGCGGATCACGGAACGTGTTGATATGCGGTCCATGTGACAGGCTGGTGACATGTGACAAGCTGGTGACACGTGACAAGCGAGTGACAAGCGAGTGAGCGGCTAGCGAGGAGCCAGTAATCAGCTGGTGTTTCTGCGGCATCACCCGCTCACGCTTGCATCAATGGCCGCAACTCACGCGGCCGATGCACCAGTGGTACTTCCACCCAGAATGTGCTGCCGCGACCCGTGGCGCTGAGTAATCCCACTGTGCACCCGAGCAACTCGGCGAGCTCGCGACAAATGGCCAATCCAAGACCGGTGCCACCTGCGCGGCGCGTATGCGTTGCATCCACTTGCCGGAACTTCTCAAAGATCGTGTCTTGCATATCCGCCGGTACGCCAGGGCCGTGATCGGTGACGCTGATACGCACCACTTGCGCACCGTTGCGATTCAGCAACTCGGCACCAACGATGACCACTCCATCCTCAGGCGAGAATTTCACGGCGTTCGACATGAAGTTGTACAGAATCTGCTGCAGTTTTCCCGCGTCGGTTTCTACTCGGGGCAAGGCGTCGGTCAAGCGCGGCTCAAAGTCGATCCGCTTCTGCAGCGCCACCGGACGCATGATTGCTTGCAATCCTTCCAGCAAGTCTGCTACCGACGTGGGACTCATGGTCACTTCCATGCGGCCAGCCTCAATCTTGGCCATGTCGAGCAGTTCATTAATCATGTCCAAGAGCGATCGACCGCTGCGCTGAATGTTGTTGATGTAGCGGAGCCGCTTGGGATCAGCCGCTCCATCGCCGCGGGCAATTTCTTCCAGTAAATCCGCAAACCCAATGATGGAGTTCAGCGGCGTGCGCAATTCATGGCTGACATTCGCCAAGAATTCACTCTTGAGTCGGTTGGACTCACCCAGGCCGACGTTTGCCTCGGAGAGCTCGCCGATCTTCAAGTCAAGCGCTTGGTTCATTCCCGAAAGTTGCCGCTGCACGCGCTCGTTGGCATCGAGCATGCGATTCAGACTGTCAGCGAATGATTCCACTTCATCCCGGCTGCGCACTTGCACGCGTGCGCTCTGCTCGCCGCGACTCACTCGTTCCGCCGTATCTTGCAGTTGCCGAAGTGGCGAAAGTACATCGCGGCGCAACACCAGCCACAGCAAGGTGATACCAGTCGCCACCACCAAACTGCCGCCCACGACCAACAGCCAGCGAATCAGCAACAGATCAAGTTCCGCCGATTCCACCGAGGATGCGTCATCATTGACATTGGCATTGAGATCAGTAACGGTATTGGTACCTGCATTGGCGTTGGCACTACCAATGGCGCTGGCATCGTCCATGAGGCGATCGACCATGAGCCACGCCCCAGTGACGACAATGGAGGTCACTACTGCCGTGCCAATGCCGAAGACGATCAATGCACGTGCGGCTAGCGAACCAATCCTTCGAGCCATGGCGGGGATGATAGGCTCAACCATCCATGCGCAAACCAGGATGTAACGAAGACAATGTGGAGATGACCGACGTGCTGTGCGACTTCTGCATGCAGGAGTGGACCGAAGCACGCCCCATGGTGGAAGGTCACCAAGGCAGTTGTATCTGCGGCGATTGCTTGGCGGCCGCGTACCGCGTCTTGGTGATGGTGGAGTCGGCCGTTCCGGAGACCCCCTCCAAGTGCGTCCTCTGCCTTGAGATGCGCTCGGAACCATCGTGGCACATGCCGCCTGCGCCCGGCGCCCTGCCGATCGGAGAGGACACTCCGCACGCTTGCCGGCGCTGCGTTCGACAGTCGGCAGCGGTGTTGCAAAAGGTCACGGAATTCGGCTGGCGCAAGCCGACCGCGTGACCATTCGCCTTTGCGATACCCTGCGTCGTCATGGAGACGTACCTCGCCGAAGCCGACGACAAAGTGATTGTGATTGTTGCCGACGGTGGCCTGAACAAGGGCACCGCTGAACAAATCACTCAGGTGGTTCAGCAAGCGATCGATTGCGGGATGAAGGGTGTCATCATCGATTGTTCCAAGTTGGACATTCTCTCCAGTGCCGGGCTCGGCAAGATGCTGATGCTGCACAAGCAAATGAAGCAGCACGGTGGAGAGGTCAAGATCGCCGGTCTGCACGGTATGGCGGTGCAGGTCTTGCGGCTCACCCGGTTGGACGGCATCTTTCAGTTGTATCCCGATGTTTCGCAAGCACGGCTGGCGTTCCGCGGGACCTGAGCGGCAGAATGCCCGCGCCAGTTTCGTTACACCCGGCGCAACGTGACCGCGTGAAACGGTCGGCCTTCGCGCTGGTATTTACGCTCGAAATTAGTGCCAACAACTTCGCCATCCGCTGCGCTGGCGGGGCGCTCAAAGCTCACCGGCGTAAAGATGTGACCGCTGCGGGCGATGTGCTCTTGATACCAAGCCCATAGTTCGTCATGGTCCGTGACTAATCGAAGCTCGCCACCCGGTCGCAGTATCCGGTGAAACTGCGCAAGCGTGGAGTCTTGCACCACGCGGCGCTTGTGATGGCGGGTCTTTGGCCAGGGATCGCTGAAGTAGAGATGCACCACTGAGCAGCAACTATCCGGCAGCCAATGCGTCAAGAATTCCGTGGCATCCGCGTACAACATACGGACATTGGTCAGTTCAGCACGTCGAATGCGATCGGCCGCGTAGCGATAGAACTCTCCCGCGTATTCGATTCCCAGAAAGTTGACATCCGGGTGCGATGGCGCCTCTTGCAGCAGAAATGTGCCCTTACCAGAGCCGATCTCCAACTCAAACGGAGCATCGGGGCGCGCCGGGAAGAAATAGGCAGGACCAATCCGACCCGCCTCCGCAGGGGGTAGTTCGCGTTGCGCGAGGCCGATGCCAGTGACATCAAGCGTACGACCATGACCAAGTCCAAATGACATGGGGGGAAAGGATAGTGGAATACGCAGCGGAGTCCACGGATACCACTACACGAGTGATCATGATGATTCTCCCCGCTGCCGCCCTGCTGCTTTGCTTGATTTACTGGCTTATTTAGAAACCGCCGGCACTACCGCCGGACGTGGCGGCTGAGCCAGTACCCACGAGGCAATCACATCAAGCACTTCGGGGTCGATGGTGATGTCGATCTTGGAATACTCATCAATGGCGCCCGTCTGAGCGCGTTGGAACAGGTGATTCAGGCCAGGCATGACCTTCACGGTGGCGGGTGCGCCACTCGCTTTCAAAGCCGTCTCAATCGCGGGGACATTCTGAACGGCGTCTACTTGCGTATCAAGCGTTCCGTTCAGAACCAGTACCGGGCACTTCACTTTGCGTAACGAAACCGCCGGATCAAGTACCAAGAATCGCTTCATCCACGGCGAACCAACCTGCGCAAGCGCTGCATCCACTTGTGCTTCAAGGGTCGCTTCCGGAATGGTCGCCATATCTGCCCCGCCGAGCGCCAACTGCGCGAGCACCAATTTCTTGGCCGCCGCGCGCAACACGTCCTTGCTTGCGCCATCCTTCACCGCATCAAGGTAAGCAGCGTGAGCCGCTACCGCCGGAGCAATCTGCGCTTCGGTGAGACCAGTTGCAAGAAGAATTCGCTTGTTCTGCTCGCGCAGAATTGCATCGCCGTTCACGCCGGTGCCAGCCATCATCACAATGAATGCCGCACGCGCAGGGTTTGCTGCTGATTTCGCTGGTGGTTCGTCCATGTTCACCACCGCCATCGGTGCAACTAATCCACCTTCGCTGTGGCCAATCATGCCCAGGCGCGCAGGATCGATTCCTTCCACGTTTGCCAGCGTGGCAAACTCCAGCACGGCGTCGCTCATGAAATCGTCGGTGACCGCTGTGGCGAACGATCCAGTCGATCCTCCAACGCCACGATCATCACAACGAAGTACGGCGATGCCGCGCCGCGCCAGCGCGTCGGCCAGAACCAAGAACGGTTTATGTCCCATGAGTGATTCGTCGCGATCCTGCGGACCGCTGCCCGAAACAAGCAGTACCGCTGGCACTGGATGATCCTTGGACGCACCATCGGGAATAAATAGCGTTCCCTCCAAGGTGTGGCCCAACGGGTGCTTCACGCGTTGCGAAAGTACGGCATATGGAAACGGTGGCTTTGGCTCCTGCGAACGAACGACCGCGCCTGGTGCAGGAAGCGGCGTGCCGGCGGTGTGCGGCCGGAACACCAGCGGACCCTTGAAGGTTGCTTGGCTGAACTCGCCGCGCAAATCCGCGCCCTCTTCACGAAGGTTGATCGTGGCATTTCCTGGAACAGGTAGCCGGATGGTGAACACTCCATCAGCGCTGCGCGTCACGAAGAGTGAAAGCGCCGCGATCTTCTGCGCGGGAATGTCGATTGCTCCGGCCCATCGGTCGGCGCCGTTGGGCGCGATGGTGAGTCCCATCACCAACGTCTGCCCGCCAGCCTCCAACTGTCCCGCCCAAGTACGGGCATCTTTCGCGCCCACCGCCTCGATGGTTCGCTCCAGATGCACGGGCATTTCGATTGCCTGTGGCGACCCGGGTGGAGTGGCGATGAGAACCCCATCGAGTGCATCGCCCGCACGCGTCACATCAAAGCGAATGCTGCCGACCATGGCGCTGAAACTTCCGGTGAGATGTCCATCCTTCTCAGCAAGGCCATTGATCGATTCGCCAAGCGATCCAAACGCGGGCAGTGCGCCCTGCGCGGTGAGCTTCCCATTGGTGGTTTCCACGCCAAGCACCACGTCGACTGGTCGTGCACCGGTCGTGGAACCCATCCACAGTCCATCAAAGGCATTGGAGCTGGCGGTTGCCGGGGCAGCCTGGAACAGCGAGTGCGAAGCGTGAACTGCAGGCTCCCCGAGAACGAACGTGGCGGTCACGCAGACCGCCGTCAGTCGAAAAATCAACGTCTGTTGCATGGCTATGCCCTCAAGTGCTACTGATGCTGCTGAAGATTGAACGGTACCGCTGTGTCGCTTACGCCCGAACCGGCGCAGGAACATCCACTGCAATGCCATCGGCCCAGAGCGATTCCAGGTCGTAGTACGCGCGCTGGTCAGGCTCAAAGAGATGAACAACCACATCCACGAAATCGACAACGATCCACGTAGTACCCGTATCCCGATCCGAACGGAACGGCGGCTGACCAATCTTCTTGCCAAGATCTTCAAGTGCCTGCGCCACGCTCTTCATCTGCCGATCGGAAGTACCGCTGGCAATGATGATGTAATCACAGACTTGGCTGATGCCGCGCAGGTCTGAGACCGTGACATTGGTGCACTTGTCCAGGATGCACGCGCGCGCCAAATCGATGGCGAATGCGCGGACTGCAGCCGGGTCACCCTTGGACTTGGTTCTAATCATGATGAATGCTCGCCAAAGTGCTGGCCACACTGCTCGCCAACATGTTCAACGATGGCGATGCTCACGCGCCGCGACCGCCGCTGCGACCACCACCACCGCCGCTGCCGCCTTCACGGCTGCCACCGGAACGTGAGCCGGCACCTGAACGGCCGCCACTCGTGCGCGCAGCTGGTGCGGCAGAAGGCGAACCTGGACGGGAGCCGGGACGACCGAGCAACGGACGCGGACCAGCGCGACGAATCGCTGCGCGACGCTTGATCTCGGAAGGCTTCTCGTAATACTGGCGGCGCTTCACTTCTTTCGTCAGCCCGTCTTTTTCACAGAGCTTCTTGAAGCGGCGGACCATCTGCTCGACGGTTTCGCCTCCACGCGCCTTGACCTTAATTGCCATATCGAGAAAACCTTTCGTTCTGTTCGTACCCCGCGCGTCGGACATCGCGTCCGCACTGGGGAACGGGGCATTAGACCCGTTTTCGCTAGGAAACACAATCCCCCCTTCCATCAGAACATAGGATGTCCGATAAGGGGCACGGATCACCACCGCCCCGCTGCGCTCATGCTCATCGTCGATGCCTACAACGTTCTGCATGTCACCGGCATTTTGCCGCCGGAATTGGCTGGTTTGGATGCTCCAGACCTTGCCGACTTGGTGGCAGCCAGCCGCTGGGGGCGCCACCAGGCGGTGATTCTGTGCGATGGAACGCGCCCCAAGGAGATGCGCGCCGTGGAACGCGGCCTTGTCCGCGTGACCTACGCAGGCGGCGGACGAAGCGCGGACGCGGCAATCGAAGCAATGGTGAACGAGAGTTCCCACCCGCGCCGCATCACCGTGGTCTCCAACGACCGCGCCGTGCAACGCTCCGGCAAACGGCGCGGTGCAAAGATCTTGGGCGCTGATGAATTCCTGCGACAATTAGCCACCGACGCCGCTCGCGCCCCGCGCAGCAAACGCAGCCTTGCCAAGCGCGAGCATGGCCCCTTGACCGGGAAACAGGTCGACGCGTGGTTGCGCTACTTTGGCATTGATCCAACGGAGTAATGAATCATGATGAAACATCCCCCAATTGAACATCCTGCCAGCGCACTCAACTTTGACCACCCGCCACAGGCGCCGATGGACGCCTTCGCACGGTGGTACGAAGCAGCGCACGAGGCGACCACCGTTCCAAATCCAAACGCGATGAGTCTTGCAACCATCGACCCGGATGGCAAGCCGAGTGTGCGCGTGGTGTTGTGCCGCGGATTCGACGCACGCGGCGTGGTCTTCTATACCAACCGCGATAGCCGCAAAGGTGAAGCGTTACGCGCACACCCACGCGCGTGCGTGAACTTTCATTGGGATCAACTTGATCGGCAAGTCCGCATTGAAGGATCGGTAGCGCACACCACCGAAGCCGAAAGCGACGCGTATTGGAATAGTCGCCCGCGCGAGAATCGCGTCAATGCGTGTGCCAGTCAGCAGAGTCGCCCGATCGGAACGCGCGCCGCGCTGGAGGCAGCGGTGCAGGAATTCGAGACACGCTTTGCTGGTCAAGACATTCCACGGCCGCCACATTGGGGTGGATTCCGAATTGCGCCGGAACGCATCGAGTTCTGGCAAGGTCACAAACATCGGCTGCATGACCGGATGATCTATCTCCGGCAAGACGATGGTTCATATGTGACTACGCGCCTTTGCCCATGAATCCACTGAGCACTGATGATGCGGGGGCGAGTGATGCGCACGCAAGTGCTGCCGGACACACGTCACACTCCACAGAGACAGTGATGCCCGCATGCGTGACGGTGCCGCGCTGGAGATGGCGCGTCTACGTGCATCCAGCGTCATGGATGTTTGGGATATTCACCCTAGTTGTTCTCGGCATTCTGGCTGCGGTGGTAGCTGGTGCGTGTTGGGCGGTCAAGGTTATCGCGGCACCAAACGCTTCCATTTCTCAGTTGAGCCCTGTCCAGCTGGTGACCATCATCGTCATCGATCTAGTCATTGCCGCCGGTGGCTTCGGTCTTGCGGCGCTCTTGGTTCGCAGGGCTGCCGCCATGGCTGCGCGCAGCTTTGAAGCAAACATTCCCGCTTCAGAACCTGCACGGGGATTCATGGTCGCTGAACTGCAGGAATCAGGTCCGCCCCGCGATAACTGGACGAAAGCAAAGACCCAACGATGGATCAGGAAAGTGCGCAGTGGAAGTGATACACGCGCCTATCTATCACCACGGATTGCCGATCGCGTGGCCAAGTTTGAGCGCACCGATCGACCGCTTGAACCCGAACAGATCGATAGCGGCATGGCAAGTGGCGGCCGCCGGTTAGTCATCTACGCCATCATTTGTGGGTTTGCCGTGTGGCGCTTCGGACCTTTCAGCCCGATCGTGATCGGATTCGGCGTTGGCGCCATATTGCTCTTGATCCGCCTGATCCGAAGGCGCGCGCTGTTTACACCCGTGATGGTTGGGCAAGGATGGATCCAGCATGGCGTGGTGCGCTGGACAGTTGAGGATTCTGTCCTCTTCGCCGACGGTTGGCTGAACTCGCGCGTGCGCGTCATTGGGCCGCACGGGGTGCTCACCATGAACGTGAATACCAAGCGAGGGCAGAACTTGGAATGCCTGTGGATGCGATGGATGCATCCGCACCCAAATCTCACGCAGCAGGCGTTTGACGCATGAATTGAGCAGAGGGCCATTGCCCAAGGACTGAGATACACGCCGCTTTCCCGCGCCTACCATTCCACCCATGTCGGACTCGCAGCAAACTAATCATCAGGTCAACCACGGCGACCAGCCGGGCCACCACGTCACGTTTGCCGAAGGACTTCAACTGGGTGGTCGACCACTCGGATGGATTCTGGGAACCCTTGGCGTCATGATCTGGATCATTTGGGAGGCGCCCAAGTCGGGCAGCTCACCGTGGCCGAACGTTCGTTGGGCGGTCACTGCCGTGATCGTGCTGGCGTGGATCGTCCCGACGTACTTGGTGCCGGTGCCGTCCGCTGCGCGCGCATGGAAATGGGCTGCGGCGTTGACGGCTGCTGTTGCGCTGCTGATTTCGATCCGTTGAGCGAACCACCCGCATCCGCAAGGAAGAGCGTCTGTAGTCGTTCACCGCGGGTTCGTACTGCCACGTGCCCAATCGGCCAGTCATCGGTTGTTTCCACTAGGACGAATGATCGACCGTTCGGGCGCACCAAGCGGTCGCCCTCGCGCACCGGAATGGCAGCTGCAGCAAGCATGTGCTGATGATCCGCGTCGCGCACCAAGTGCACTTCACACATTCCGATGCTGCGCGTCAGCGCCACTAACAGTACTGCGCGGGTGTCACAGTCGCCGGTGTCTGTTGCTAGGCACCACAACGGCATGGAAAGCCCAAACCGATGCTTAGCGTCACCGGGGTCAGGCGCGTTGCCGTATTTCAATTGCTGGATGAAACTCACAAACGCACCAAATTCATCACGCAAACCACTCGCGCCGCGGCGGCGTGCTTCCGCAAGAATCGCCCGGGCTAATGGGCGCACATCATCCAGGCTTGCAGAAACCATCCATTCATAATCCGGCGAAAGTACATCGCCTTCTTGTGTGCGCCGACGCTGGACCCCGTGCAACGCAAGTACGCCGTCAAGCGAAGCGCGCTTACTGATGAGTTCAGCATCGTCGCCGTAGCGAATCACTGCATGATCGATCTCATAGCCAAATGCACGCTCCATAGCGAGTGCACGCGTGACGTCAATGTCACCGCGAACGGCGAGCACGCGTCCCTTTGATCCAGGTTTCACCACACGCGTATCACCATCCCAGCGGACGATCGGAACAGTGTTGACGTCCTCCCATGTCCAACGCCTTTGTTCAATGTCGGCAGAGAGTGACGCGAGCGCTCCCAAGTCAGGCCCGTGCGCACCGGGCACCAACCATGCGTCACGCTCATTGATGTTTCCACGGCACGTTGGAAGTCGTACTGGTCCACTCGGTGGTGGAATGCCAACAGGAGCGCAGGTCTCCGCTGCAGTGGCGCGCCGAATGAACCCATCGGCAAGTATTCGAACCGCCGGTTCACGACGCCACGCAAAAACTCCAATCGCGACGGCTGCGATTACCAGCGCTAACGCCCACAGCGCGCGTTCGATCCGAGTGGTTGCTGACTTCATGCCCCACCAACATCGGCTCGCCGCGCCCATGCCTTGAGCACTGTTTCCTGTGTCCGGAAATAACCGCCGCTTGCGCACGTAGGAGCAAGATCCGTTATTCATCCCTACTGATATTCGCTGCTATTCGCCGCTGTCAGCGTGTGCCGGACGCCGCTGCTGCCACTTTGGACGTTCGCGCTGCGGGACAAATCCACCAAGTACACGCACGCGGCCAACGCCTTCGAGGGTTGTTGCCAACTTAGAGAGCAGCGCTCGCTCAGGGACAACATGCAGTGAGTTGGAGTGCATCAAGACATTGCGTCCGTTCACTTGCACGCGAATATTGACGTCGACCGGCCTGCCGTGCAGCGCAACAATCGTGCCCGATGCTTGCCGAAGAATTCCGCTCACCATCTGCAATGCCGAAGTCACTTGCCGCGATTCCGGATTGTCACCATCGACAGTGATTTCAATGCGTGTTGCCAGATGCTGCGCGGCGTCTTCCATGGGAATGACTCGATCGACCACCAACTGCGGCGAGCCGCGCGAGTGGTCAAGCCGTGCCACCATCAGCACCACGCCATCCTGCTGCATTTGCTCACCGAACGTTGCAAAGGTCTGCGCAAACAACACGCCCTCAATCGCTGTTGCTTGATCGGCAATGGTGAACATCGCCATGCGCTGCCCAGCGCTCTTGCCAGACTTGGCAACCACCGCGCGCACGCGCGTCAACATGCCCCCCACCACGACGGACGCATCTTGACCCATCTGCGAAATCTTCTCTACAGATCCCGAGCAGAATGTGGCAATTTCATCCTTGTATTGATCAAGTGGGTGCCCACTGACATGGAAGCCCAGAGCCTCTTTCTCATAGGCGAGCGCTTGCATACGTTCCCACGGAGCGGTCTTGCGAAGCGTGGTCACGGCCGCTGCACCAGCAGCACCAGCCGGCGCGCCAACTTCAAAGTCGCCAAAGAAGGTCATCTGCCCAACACGGCGATCTTCGTTCTTGGTCTGCCCGCTCCGAATGGCGTCCTCAATGGTTGCAACCAACGCCGCGCGTGATTCCACGCCGTGCAACCCATCGAATGCGCCGCCCTTGATGAGCGCCTCAATGGTGGAACGATTCACGGAGCGCAGGTCGACGCGATCGCAGAACTCAAAGAGGTCCTTGAAGCGACCGCCCTTCTTGCGTTCCGCAATGATGGCCACAATGGCACTCTCGCCGGAACCCTTGATGGCCTTGAGACCAAAGCGCACGTGCCCATGACAGTTGTCGTGGGGCTCTTCATCCACGTAGACCACCGAGAAGTCCGCGTCGGAAAGATTGACATCGGGCGGACGAACCTCAACCCCAACGTGCGGGCGTGCATCAGTGCTATCCGGGAACACGGTGCGCCTGCACTCATCAAGGTAGACCGCCCAATCTTCCACCTTCTGTGCTTGGCTTTCAAAGGTCAGCACCGCAGCCATGAAGTGATTGGGGAACCACGTCTTGAGATACGCGGTTTGGTAGGCAACAATGGCGTAACCCGTGGAATGGCTCTTATTGAAGCCGTATCCAGCGAATTTCACGATGAGATCAAAGAGCTCATTGGCGCGCGTTTCAGTCAGTCCGCGTTCCGCGGAACCATGCACAAACTCCGTGCGCGTGGCAGAGATCATCTTCTCATTCTTCTTACTGATCGCCTTAATCAGCGCGTACGCCTGACGGAGTGGAATACCTCCAAGCAGATGCACCACCTGCATCACCTGCTCCTGATAGACCATGATTCCATACGTCTCCGCCAAGAGCGGATCGACCGCCTCGTGCACCAGCGGCACAATATGTCGACCATGCTTGCGCGCGTTGTAATCCGGAATCAAACTCATCGGACCCGGGCGGAACAGTGCGTTGGCAGCAATCAAGTCCTCGAGCCGGTCGGGCTGCATGTCTGCCAGCAGTCGACGCATGCCGCCCGATTCAAACTGGAATACGCCACCAGTTTCTGCACGGCGGAACAGTCCAAGGACGCGCTGGTCATCAAGCTGAATACGATCGAGATCCAATGGATGCGGCCCGCCATCGCCCCGTGCACGTTCGGTGGCATGCCAAATTGCTTCGTCAGACATGGAGTCACGAATCAACTTCTTCGCCAGCTCAATGGTTGACAGCGTGCGCAAACCCAGGAAGTCCATCTTCAGCAGCCCGGCCTTCTCACACAATGGGCCTTCCCATTGCGTCACTACTTCTTCACCGCCGCCGGTTGGTCGGCACAAGGGCACGATGGTGTCGAGCGGTTGCGTAGCGATGACCACGCCCGCTGCGTGAATCCCCTGCGTTCGCGCGTGATTTTCAAGCTCTTTGGCCGCGTCCACTACGCGCCGCACCTGCTCATCGGCGTCGTACGCTTCTTTGAACTGCGGGCTCAAGGCAAAGGCCTTGTCAAAGGTCATGTCCGGCGCTTCGGGCACCAGATTGGCGATCCGCTGCCCTTCCGCGGGCAGCAAACCAAACACACGCGCCACATCTTTGATGGCATTCTTGGCCTTCAATCGACCGAACGTCGCAATCTGTGCAACGTGCCCGTACTTCTGTCGCACATGCTGAATGACAGCCGCGCGTCCATTTTGACAGAGGTCGATATCGATATCGGGAAGTTCACTGCGATCCGGATCAGTGAAGCGTTCAAAGAGAAGACCGTAACGAACCGGACACGCATTGGAAAGCCCCAAGACATAGCCAACCATGGTGCCCACGCCCGAACCGCGCGCCGTCGCCGGAATGCCATGCTGACGAGCCCAGTTGACAAAGTCCCACACAATCAGGAAGTACGCGCTGATTGCTTTATCAGAGAGAACCTTTA
>JBIKZY010000157.1:0-5158 GCA_044354475.1 Phycisphaerales bacterium | reverse complement strand
ATGACATGCCTGCCGCTGAAGGACTCAAGAAGGTCCAGTCCGAAGGATCGAAGTACAAACTCGATAACGCCGAACGCGCCTGCGTCGCCGGCAGCGAAACGCTGAGTTGGTACGCCACCGGCACGCCGGGCAGTGGTTGGGAAGACCTATGCCGCGGACCGCACGTTCCAACCACCGGAAAGATCGGCGCGTTCAAAGTCACCAGCCTCGCTTCCAGCTATTGGAAGGGCGACGAAACCAGCGATCGCCTCACGCGCGTGTACGGAACTGCGTTCGCCACGAAGGAAGAACTGGCAGCGCACATCGCCCTGCTCGATGAAGCCAAGAAGCGCGATCATCGCGTACTCGGCAAGCAACTGCGCCTCTTCCACATTGATGAAATGGTCGGCCAAGGCCTGATCCTGTGGACGCCGAACGGCGCCGTCATTCGTCAAGAACTGCAGACGTTCATCAGCGACGAACTGCGCAAGCAGGGCTACAGCCAAGTCTTCACGCCGCACATCGGCAAGCTTGATCTGTACCGCACCAGCGGCCACTTCCCCTACTACCGCGAGAGCCAATATCCGCCGCTCGTTGACCATGATCAACTGAGTGAACTTGCCAAAGAAGGCTGCAGTTGTGGCGATCTTGTGAATCGCATGGAGAAGGGCGAGATCGACGGCTACCTCCTGAAGCCGATGAACTGCCCGCACCACATTCGCATCTTCGCAAGCAGCCCACACAGCTACCGCGACATGCCGGTGCGCCTCGCCGAATTCGGCACCGTCTATCGTTGGGAACAGTCCGGCGAGATCGGCGGCATGACCCGCGTCCGCGGCTTCACGCAAGATGACGCGCATCTCTTTGTTCGCGAAGACCAAGTGGCAGAAGAAGTGCTTGGCTGCCTGAGCCTGGTCAAACTGATCTTCGGCACGCTCGGTATGAATGAGTACCGCGTGCGCGTTGGCCTGCGCGACCCGGACAGCGCCAAGTATGTCGGCGACCCGACGAACTGGGACAAGGCCGAAGAAGCCTGCCGCGCTGCCGCAAAGACGCTCGGCGTTCCATTCAGCGAAGAGCCCGGCGAAGCTGCGTTCTATGGACCAAAGATTGACTTCATCGTCAAGGATGTCATCGGCCGCAGTTGGCAGCTTGGCACCGTGCAGGTGGACTACAACCTGCCGATCCGCTTCGATCTCTCCTACAACGGCGCGGACAACCAGCAACATCGCCCGGTGATGATCCACCGCGCACCGTTCGGAAGTATGGAACGATTCGTCGGTTGCCTGATCGAACACTTCGCCGGCGCGTTCCCGCTCTGGCTTGCACCGGAACAAGTCCGCGTGCTGCCGATCAGCGAGAAGAGCAATGATTACGCGCGCGAGCTGTACAACGCCCTACGCGCCGCCGGTCTGCGCGTCACGATGGACGACGGCAACGACCGCGTCCAAGGCAAGATCAAGGACGCCAGCGACATGAAGGTGCCCTATTGCGCCGTCGTCGGCCCGCGCGACGCCGAAGGCCGCAAAGTCAGCGTCCGTGCGTTCGGCACCGAAGCAAACTTGGGCGAGATCGGCTTCGACGCGTTCGTTGACGGTCTGGTGCGTGAGTACCGCACCCGCGGCGCAGAGACGGTCAAGGGGGGGATGGGCGCGCTGGTCAAGTGACCGGCGGGCACATCACCCCCCATCACCTTAGTTGGAACGCCACCGATTCAAGAGGATCGCCAGATCCGCTCCGCCGCGCACTCCGTCGTGATTGAAATCGCCGCGGGTGAATCGCGAGCCGCCAGTATCAACTCCCCAGAACGCCAAGAAGAGCCCCAGATCAACGCTGCCGACGAATCCGTCACCGTTCATATCGCTGAGAAGAGCGCTTTCATACTCGGGAAGCATCGGCGCGAGGTATGGCTTGAGGTAAGCCATCTTGTTGGTTTCAGTGGATGTGTAGTCGCAGTCGAGAACGCCACCAGTGTCGGCACTATTCGGAGTAAATCCGAACCAGCAGAAGCTGATGCCCTTCTTTGCCGCGTTACCTCCAACAGTGACTGATATCGCCTGCAAATCGGGCGTGGTGTTAATCGTCTGAGCCAAATTCCAATCGCCCTGCATGTAGTGGAGGAGCGCGTTCACCCACAGCTTGTCGGAGGTCACCTGTGTGCTCGTCAACGCGGTGTAGCCGCACACATTCCCCTCGGCGTCTGCGACCGTTGGATTCCGCAACCACGAGCCAAACTCGCCAACGAACATCGGCGCGGTGTTTTCCTCCACGAGGTAGCCCCAGAATGGGCGCCACGCTTGATCGTCAAGATTGTTGGGATAGTTCGACGCAGTAAACCACGGCAGAACGTTCTGTCCGCTTAGGGTCTGCGCAGTGCCCGGATAGTCATGGATTGAATAAACCAATTTATTCTGATACGCCGCTCCAAGATCAATCGGCGCGGCATCTGCGCCAGTCAGGTTGGCGCCCCAGTTGGTGAATGTATTTCCATTCGCAGTCCCCGAACCGGTCGGGAACACCGCGTCTGCATTGGCCCACTGCGTTCCTTCCACCATGATCAGTAGGCGTGAATTCGCAGCAAGAATCGCCTTGCCGCATGCTTCTGCTGCGTGGTTCCAAGCCTGCGGCCCGGTGGCTGTGGTCCATGCCGATCCACCCGCGGTCCGCGGATCCATCTTCGGCTCATTGAATAGGTCACAGGCAACCACTGCGTGGTACGGGTCATAGGTCTCGCTCGCGTAGCGAGTGGCAAGGACAACCCATTCATCGATCCACTGCTGATGACTGACCGAATCCGTGTACCAGAGCGGCTGGCTTGCGAACTTACCGGAGACGATGCAGTGGTTGTCGAGGATCACCTTGAGGCCGATGGAGCCTGCGTACTTAATGACCTCATCCATGCACTTGAGCGGAGACTTGGCTTGCAACGCGTTGTTCACCCGCGCGAGTGATGTATCAAACAACGGCGCGTTGAGCTGCATACCGTGGCGGCTACCGGGCAGCTGGTTGACAGAACTGGCATTATCCGACGCTGAATTCGACGCGTTGTAATAGGAACCGGCGATGTAACTGACATCAGCACATTCCGGGCAGTATGGCGAGGAATTGGGATTCGAGTAGTTGTACGTTCCCCCGCACGATGGATCGGTGCAGACGCCGTTGACGTTGCACTTCTCATCCCCCGCCGCCGGGAGCGTGCAGATGATGTTCGCGTACGACCACGGAAGACGAACGCAATTGAATCCGAGATCCTGGAGCTTGTCCAGGTAGTCGCGGAAGTCCGGGCTCGCGGTAGCGGAGGGTGATTGGTAGAGACCGCTCACGATCCCAATCGGCGTCTCAAACCCCGACCAATTGACACCAGTCAGACGAATGTTGTTTCCGTTTTGGTCAACGATCTGGTTACCGCTGACAGTCAAGCCTCCGTCCGGTCCTGTGTAGGAGTCCTGGGCGTGGACGATGGTGGCGAAGGAGAGACCGATAGTGGCGCCGACAGCACCGAGTGAATTGAATTGAATCATGGTGAACTATTCTGTTACTGGACATGCATAGGTGCGAATTGAGACACGGTGTCCGTACGAACACCGACTATGCGAGGTGGTCGTACGGTGCTGCCAAATCGCCCTTGCACCAGCATTGCCACCGGTAATGTCAATGAATATATTAATTCTGAACAAGATCCCGCTCCACTGCGTCCGATATCCACGCCGGATCAGTCGCCGGGCTACCGCTTCAACTCGGACCGCCTTGCTCCCACCCGGCAATGCGCTTACGGTGATTCCCGTTTTTATTGCATGCAAATCGCCGCTCGTCCCCTCAAACGGGGAACTGGGCCGTGGGTGCGGCATGCAGTTTGCACGGCATCGGCTCTTGCCGGAGACGCTCAGTGGAACTACGCACCGGACCGGTGCACGATGCGTGCATCGTCCCAGACAAGCCCGTGACCTGAGGCGGTGGTTCTCACACCTTCGTTGACGGCCTCGTCCGTGAGTACCGCACCCGCGGCGCAGAGACGGTCAAGGGGGGGATGGGCGCGCCGGTCAAGTGACTGGCGGGCACATCACCCCCCATCACCTTAGTTGGAACGCCACCGATTCAAGAGGATCGCCAGATCCGCTCCATTGCGAAATCCGTCGTGATTGAAATCGCCGCGGGTGAATCGCGAGCCGCCAGTATCAACTCCCCAGAACCCCAAGAAGAGCCCTAGATCGACGCTGCCGACGAATCCGTCACCGTTCATATCGCTGAGAAGAGCGGTTTCATACTCGGGAAGCAGCGGCGCAAGGTATGGCTTGAGGTACGCCATCTTGTTGGTTTCAGTGGATGTGTAGTCGCAGTCGAGGACGCCGCCAGTGTCAGCACTGTTTGGAGTAAATCCGAACCAGCAGAAGCTAATGCCCTTCTTTGCTGCGTCATCTCCAACAGTGACTGATATGGCCTGCGAATCGGGCGTTTCGTTAATCGTCTGTGCCAAACTCCAGTCGCCCTGCATGTAGTGCAGGAGCGCGTTCACCCACTGCTTGTCGGATTTCACCTGGTCGCTCGTCAACGCGGTGTAGCCGCACACATTGCCCTCGGCATCTGGCACCGTTGGATCCCGCAACCACGAGCCAAACTCGCCAACGAACATCGGCGCGGTGTTTCCCTCCACCAGGTAGCCCCAGAATGGCTGCCACGCCGTACTAGCAAGGTTATATGGATAGTTGGGATAGGTCGTCTCGTTGAACCACGGCAACACATTCTGCCCGCTCAGGGTCTGCGCAGTGCCCGGATAGTCGTGGATTGAATAGACCAACTTGTTCTGATACGCCTTCCCAAGATCAATCGGTGCGGCTGCTGCGCCAGTCAGGTTGGCGCCCCAGTTGGTGAATGTATTTCCATTCTGAGCCCCCGAACCAGTCGGGAACACCGCGTCTGCATTGGCCCACTGCGTTCCTTCCACCATGATCAGCAGGCGTGAATTCACAGCAAGAATCGCCTTGCCGCATGCTTCGGCTGCGTGGTTCCAGGCTTGCGGCCCAGTGGCTTCGGTCCATGCCGATCCACCCGCGGTCCGCGGATCCATCTTCGGCTCATTGAACAGGTCACAGGCAATCACTGCGTGGTACGGGTCATAGGTCTCGTCCGCGTAGTGATCGGCAAGGACAACCCATTCATCGATCCACTGCTGCTGAGTTAC
>JBIKZY010000156.1:0-5174 GCA_044354475.1 Phycisphaerales bacterium | reverse complement strand
CGCAGTGGCGTGCGGGCACGCGCTGCGGCCGCCGCGCTTGCCACGCGCTTGGCCATATCGCTGGGGCTGAGGCCGGCCACGTGATTGTCCTTGATAAGCATGGCATCAAAAAGCCCAATGCGATGGTTGGTTCCGCCACCGCATCGCACCGCCCACTTCTCCAGCATGCGCATACCGGGAACGGTCTTGCGGGTATCGCAGATGGATGCACGCGTACCCCGCGCCTGCTCCACGTACTGCGCAGTGAGAGTGGCAATACCGGAGAGATGACCAACGTAATTGAGGAGCGTCCGTTCCGCTGTCAAGATGCCGCGCAGTGGGCCTTCTATTGAAATGAACGTTGCTCCTGCCGCCAGTCGCTCCCCGTCGGCCGCGTGGTGTGCAAGGCGCGCGCCGGGCGCAACCTGGCGAAGCACTTCTGCGACGAGTGGCGCGCCGCACGCAATACCCGGCGAACGAAATCGCACTACCGCGGTTGCACGAGCATCGGCGGGAATCATTGCTTCGCCGGTGACATCTCCGACCTCACCAAGGTCTTCCGCGAGCGCGCGAGCCACGTGGGCGGCAACCTCATCTGTGGACATCAGCGCAGGAAGCAGGTCGCGGGTAGAGAGCGCAGCCAGGTCAGCCAGTGCCGAATGTGTAGACCGAGACAAAGCCATGCATTCAATGGTATCGCCAGGCAATACCACGCCGCGTCCCACTCATAAACGACAAGGCCCGCGGATCGCTCCGCGGGCCCTGTGAATGTCAATCAGTGCAGGGCGAACCCCGCCACTACTCAATAGCGGTAGTGGTCTGGCTTGTACGGACCGTCGGCAGGAATACCCAAGTACTCAGCCTGATCCTTGCGGAGTTCGGTGAGCTTTGCACCAAGCTGACCGAGGTGCAGACGTGCCACCTTCTCATCAAGCTTCTTCGGCAAGGTGTAAACCTGCTTGGCGTACTTCTTGTGATTGAGGAACAGTTCAATCTGCGCAATCACCTGATTGGAGAAGCTGGAACTCATCACGAAGCTTGGGTGGCCAGTGGCGCAACCAAGATTCAAGAGGCGTCCTTCCGCAAGCATGATGATGCTCTTGCCGTTGGGAAGCTTCCACTCATCAACCTGTGGCTTGATGTTGACGCACTTGGTGCCGGGGGTCTTCTTGAGACCGGCCATATCAATCTCATTGTCAAAGTGACCAATGTTGCCAATGATCGCCTTGTCCTTCATCTTCAGGATGTCCTCGGCGCGGATGATGTCCTTGTTGCCGGTGGCGGTGATGAAGATGTCAGCAGTTGCAACGGCATCGGCGAGGGTGACGACTTCGTAGCCCTCCATGCAAGCCTGCAGCGCGCAAATTGGGTCAATTTCCGTGACCTTCACGCGGCAGCCTTGGCCACGCAGGCTCTGGCACGAACCCTTACCGACGTCGCCGTATCCGAAGACCACGGCAACCTTGCCGGCAAGCATCACGTCGGTGGCGCGCATGATTCCGTCAACCAGTGAGTGACGGCAACCGTAGAGATTGTCAAACTTGCTCTTGGTCACAGCGTCGTTGACGTTGATCGCCGGGAAGAGCAGTTCGCCGAGTTCCTGCATCTGGTACAGACGATGCACACCGGTGGTGGTTTCCTCAGTCACGCCAATCACGTTCGGCGCGGTCTTGGTCCAGTAGCCAGCATGCTTCTGCTGCAGCGCGGTGAGGAGCTGCAGGATGACGGTGTATTCCTCACTGTCCTCGGAGGTGGCGGTTGGCACGGAACCGAGCTTCTCAAAGGCAAGACCCTTGTGGATGAGCAGAGTGGCGTCGCCACCGTCATCGAGGATCATGTTCGGTCCCTTGCCGTCTGCAAAGTGCAGGGCCTGCCAAGTGCACCACCAGTATTCATCGAGCGACTCGCCCTTCCATGCGAAGACCGGGATACCGGTTGGCTTCTCAGGGGTACCGTTTGGACCAACAGCGACCGCTGCGGCAGCGTGGTCTTGCGTACTGAAGATATTGCAGCTGCACCAACGCACTTCAGCACCAAGTTCAACCAAGGTCTCAATGAGGACCGCGGTCTGAATGGTCATGTGCAGACTGCCAATGATGCGTGCACCCTTGAGCGGGTTCTTGCCCTTGTACTCAGCGCGCAAGGCCATGAGGCCCGGCATCTCGATCTCGGCGAGTTCGATCTCCTTACGACCGAAGCGAACGGTGTCAGCGGACATGTCCTTGACCTTGAAGGGCAGGAACTCCGTGAGGGAGAGGCGCGAGTTGGTGAGGAACGGGTTGGCGGCGGTAGTGGTTGCGGTGGCAGTAGCAGGCATGGGGGCTCCGTGAAGAGTGTTTCCGGCGGTCCGGGAGACTATTCATCCGTTCATCCGGATGAAGGGATGAATAGTAGCAGGCATTGGGTTCCGAGGCAAAAAAATGGTCCGTGGAACTAAAAATAACTCCCAAGACCCCCACATAGCCGCAAAAGTGGCGATCCTGCGCGGATGAAGATCACCATGCCACTCGCTGGGCTGACGTTGACCATGATGCTGGTCGCCTGCGGCTCCAATACCGCCGACCTGTACCAGGCCCCGCCCTCCGATGGCA
Organism: Phycisphaerales bacterium; assembly: GCA_044354475.1. GTDB lineage: Bacteria > Planctomycetota > Phycisphaerae > Phycisphaerales > SM1A02 > UBA966. The sequence goes on along the minus strand of JBIKZY010000156.1, from coordinate 2,604 downwards.
GCGTGGCGGCAAACAGTTCCGATGTGAGGGACAACCCGGCCATCGTCCCTTCGAACGGCAGCGACACGCCACGCCGGGCGGCGGATGGCGGCGATCGACCCGCTACGCGCGCCGCACGCGCCGGTGCCACCGAAACCGAAGTCGTCGACCCCATCACCCAAGAGTCCGTGACGGGTCAAGGCCACATTGGCTACTTCGGGCAGTGGCAGGTTCGCTTCAATTCATCAGCAAGCGCCGAGCAGTTTGCGGCGCTGCCACGTGCGAAGCGCGCCACGTTGGCTGCAGCGCAGGTGTTGCCAAAGAAGGGCATCCACAATTCAATCTGCCCAATGACGGGCGAAACGCTCACCGCGCTGGCTGCCCCGGTGACATGGGATGGAACGACCATCGGGTTTGCAAGCATGGCCGATGCAAATCAGTTCCGTGCGTTCACTAAAGAGAAGCAGGCGGCGGTGATTGCAGCGTGGATGAACGCTGGCTCAAAGTAAGACTGCACGGACTTTGGAGTGAACCAGACGGACGCGGCGTCGACGATGCGACTGGCTCGCCAACGCTGTTACGACCGAACAAAGAGCGCTGCAAACAAACCGGGGCCCTTGCCACTGGTGTCCGGGCGCAGCCGCGTGTGACGGCGCAAAGTGAACCCACTGCCCCGCGCAAATCCCTGTAATTGTTGCTCAGAAAAGCCAAGGTGACGGTGGCCCATGGTCTGTTGGTAACCCGATCGATCATGGCTTGCCATGTCCACCACCAAGAGCGCGCCGCCCGTGCGAAATCCGGGCGCAATCGCGGTCAACATCGCGGCGGGATCATCGACGTGGTGAAAGACCAGCATGACAATGCCGATGTCGGCTTCACCTGCAGCGAGTGGTGGGGCAAGTAAATCGCCCTGACGAAATTCAACGTTTGCAAATCGCTTGAGTCGCTTCCGCGCAGCTGCAAGCATGGCGGGCTCGCGGTCAATGGCGATGACGCGACCAACTACTGGCGCCAGGCGCTCCGCTGCTTCACCGGTACCGCAGCCGAAGTCCACCGCGACTGCGTCAGGCGGCAACAATCCGAGCAACGCCTCAAAGACGAACGCGTCGCCGAAGAGTTCGCGCCGCAATTCGTCCCAGTCACCGCCGATGCGTCCGAAGAAGGTTCGACTATCCACACGACGCGCGGCGATGACTTCTGCAAGACGAGCATCGTCTTCTTCAAATGAAGCGGCGCTACCCAAGTGCTCGCGGCTCATGCGCCACAGGTCACGCATATCCGTCGCAAGCGACGCCGGCGACATGCGATAGAGGCTCTGCGTTCCCTCCGCGCGCTTATCCACCCAACCCTGCTCAAAGAGCGGCTTCAGGTGGCGACTCACCGTGCTCTGCGGAAGTTGCAACGCGCGCGCCAGTTCACCAACCCCAAGTTCCTCACGCTCCAGCAGCCGAAGCGTGCGCAAACGCGCAAGATCGCCGAGCGTACCCAGCCAACTCAGCCACCGTTCGCGGGGATTGGTGGAATCAGGCGTCATGCAGCGAGGCGGAGCATCATGCGAGGGAACACAAGGGCATTACGGCCCAAGCGGGAGCGCGGTGTCTTTACCAATGGCAACCTGATGGGCAGCCAATGCATCGGTGATGCGTGGGTCGTTTGGAATAATGCCATACGCCTGACGCAAGCGACGAACGCCATCGGCTTCTTTGCCAAACTTGAAAGCCAAATCCGCAGCGCGCATGTACGGCTCGATCGAGGCGCGCTGCCCGGGGAGCGGCTCATTGACTTTGATGGAATCCATCGCACTGGTGGACGCCGTGTCCGGATCGCCAGCATCTTCCGCAACGCGGCTCAATGCCAAGTAGGCACGCCACGAACGGAAGTCCTTGCCGAACGCGCGCAACAACTGATACGCGTCCTTGACATCCTTCTGCTGCGCCATGCACTCGGCAAGACTGGTCACGATTTCTTCGTTGGCTGGCTGCAGCCGGTACGCGCGGTCAAGCGAACGACGCGCATCGTCCAGCTTGCCCTGCCCGAGCATGGCTCGACCATACGCAAACTGCGCGCGCCAATCACCGGGCTGATCACGAACCACTGGCTCGACGGCCGCGGCTGCCTCGGCGTACTGACCGTAGCGAAGTCGGTCGTTGGCTTCGTTGGCGCGCGACTCGGCGCTGTCCGATGCCTTGCATCCCGAAAGCAGCATCGGGAGCGCCACGACATGGGCGAAGAGAAGTGCGATTGGGAAAGTGCGTCCGTGCGTTGAATTCATGTGCGGCATGTGCCCTCCTGGCAGCGTGTGCACCCGGCGAACGGCGTTCGCTGAGTTCGTGGGATGATATCGGCGTGACCGAATCCGCGCCGCCATTTCCTGTGCTCACCGGCCCGCCATTTCCGCACGCCGCCGCCGTGCTTCACCATACTGGCGGTGCGCAAGGAGACCACTTTGACGTACTCCTTGCAACACGCACACCCCACGGTGAAGGCGACCTTGCCTGCGCCACATGGCGAACCGCCACCGACCCGGGAACACTGGCGATCGGGCAAGCGACCACCGCAGAACGGATCGGCGCACACCGCGCCGCGTATCTTGCATTGACCGCGCCGCGGGAACTCAGCGATGGG
>JBIKZY010000155.1:0-5189 GCA_044354475.1 Phycisphaerales bacterium | reverse complement strand
GAGAAGATGCCGCTCCTTGAGCAGCCCGAACGATTCCAAGGCACCCTTCGTCCGTACCAGCGCGCCGGCGTCAGCTGGCTGGCGTTCTTGGAGCGCTATGGAATGGGCGCATGCCTCGCCGACGACATGGGTCTCGGTAAGACCATCCAATTGATCGCCCTGTTGCAGGCAGAACGACAAGTAGCCCCTGAGGGCGAACGCGTCGGGCCAACACTGTTGGTGGCCCCGATGAGCGTGCTCGGCAACTGGCACCGGGAACTCACCCGCTTTGCGCCCGAGTTGGTGGTGCACGTGCATCACGGCCTGGAACGCCCCCAAGGCGAGCGGTTCGTACAACTGACACAACGCGTTGATGTGGTGGTCAGCACCTATGCCCTGGTGACGCGCGACAAGGACCTACTCAACGAAGTGGAGTGGCGCCGTGTGGTCCTCGACGAAGCGCAGCACATCAAGAACCCGCCCACCAAACAGACCGCTGCCATTCGCGCGCTACGCACCAAGTTCCGCGTGGCCCTCACCGGTACGCCGGTGGAGAATCGACTCAGCGAACTGTGGTCGATCATGGAATTCTGCTGCCCCGGCTACCTGGGCACTCAGAACGATTTCCGCAAGCGCTTTGCGCTGCCAGTGGAACGCCATCGCGACAAGCGGCAAGCTGAGCGGCTCAGACTGCTGGTGCGACCTTTCATTCTTCGCCGCCTCAAGACTGACCCCAAAGTCATCAGCGATCTTCCGCCGTTGGTGGAAACGCGGCAGCAGATTCCGCTCACGCCCGAACAGGCCTCGCTCTACGAGCAAGTGGTCAACGACATGCTCAAGCGTGTCGATCAGGCAGAAGGCATTCGCCGTCGCGGACTGGTGCTCAGCGCATTGGTCAAGCTCAAGCAGATCTGCAATCATCCCGCGCACTTCCTGCGCGAGGGCATGCCATCCAATGCTCCGGTGGCCGAGCCATCCGAGGAAGATATGGCGGAAGGCGCACAACATGCCGAGCCGCCAGCGAAGAAGATTGTGGTGCCTGCCAATGTGGTGCGTGCCACGCGACTCAGCGCCCGCAGTGGCAAGAGTCTGCGCGTCATGGAAATGCTGGAAGAGTTGACCGCGGCCGGCGATCGCGCGTTGATCTTCACGCAGTACCGACAGATGGGTCACTTACTTGTGCAGATGATTCGGCAAGAGTTGGACATCGAAGCATTGTTCTTGCACGGCGGAACGCCCCAAGCCAAGCGCGACCAGTTGGTGCAGAAGTTCCAAAGCGAAGATCCAACGTGCCCACTCTTCGTCCTGAGTCTCAAGGCCGGCGGCGTGGGACTCAACCTGACCGCTGCCAACCACGTGTTCCACTACGACCGTTGGTGGAATCCTGCCGTTGAGAATCAGGCAACCGACCGTGCATTCCGCATTGGTCAGATGCGTACCGTGAATGTTCATAAAATGATCACTGTCGGCACACTTGAGGAGCGCATCGACCAGATGATCGAACAGAAGACCGAGCTTGCCAGCCAGATCATCGGCAGTGGTGAGCAATGGCTCACTGAGCTCAACACCTCGCAGTTGCGTGACCTGCTCTCGCTCCGCGGCAGCACACTGGAGGACGGCGCATGAGTAGCGAAGGTTTCAGCATTCGACCATCCCAGAAGAAATTGGAGCAGCCGCGCCGAGTGCGCCATGGCATCCGATTCCGCAGGAAACTTGGCCTAGAAGGGCTTCCGTGGCACGCGGCAGCATTTGTGCAAGCCGTTGAGGTAGGCATGCCGCCGGATGTTCGCATGCTCGGCATGGAGTATGCACTCGCTGGTCAGGTGGCGAACTACACCGTCACGCCCGGGCTCGTGGAGACCGCCGTGCAGGGGCGCGGCGTCAAACCGTATGTGGCGAAGATCACCGTTCGGCCGCTCTCCCGTGAAGAGTGGGACAAGGTCATTGAGCGCATGGCCGGCGAAGCCGTGTACGCGGCGCGCCTACTCACCGGAGAAATTCCGGAATCGATCGAGGACTGCTTCGCGGTGGTTGGGCGGCATTTGTTGCCGGCACCCGGGGATGGACTGCATACTGAGTGCGATTGCGGACTTGAGCAACCGTGCAAGCATGTCGCCGCGGCCGCTTACCTGATGGGCGAACGCATTGAAGTTGACCCGGTAGTGCTGTTTGCGCTGCGTGGCCTTGATGGCGAGTTGCTCCTGGAGCGACTCCAAGAGCAGCGAACCCTGCAGACGTCGGGCATATCGCAGGCGCATGCAACCGCATCGACGGTGGAAGAGGACAACGGCGGACTACCGCCGCTTGAGCAGTGCATCGCGGACTTCTGGCGCCCCACGGCAGCACTTGAGGATGCCGAGTCAGCACCGACGGCGGAGCATGTCCCGCACGCTCTATTACGACGCATGGGTCCAAGCCCGATGGGCGGCAAATTTCCAATGGTTGGACTGCTCGCCAGTATCTACGACAGCATTCGCGCACGCACGGCGGAGTGATGCGCGGTCATGCGCTGACCGAGTCAGGACGCCGCGTTGGGATTGCTATAGAAGATCCGCAGTCGATTGCCAGGGTGCAGGTACTCAACAGAGGACATGTACGCCCGCATCAACATGATGCCGCGCCCGGAGGGAATGTCGATGTTCTCCTCGGCAGTCGGATCAGGAACCGAACCAGGGTCAAATCCTTCACCCTCGTCGATCACTACCAACTCAACACCGTGCGGGTCGATCTTGCACTCCACGGTGACGTGCTTGGATGGGTTGCCCTTGTTGCCGTGTCGGAAGCCATTGACCAATGCTTCTTCCAGCGCCAGGCGGATGGCGAATGAAGCTGCCTCCCCGTAGCCACAGCCGGTCAACGCATCATTGACGTCCGACTGTAAGCCTTCGATGGAATCTCGTTGCTCAAGCAACACCCAGCTTCGCTCGAAGCGCCCATCATGTGCATGTCCTGGTGCGGGGTGCGCCATGGAGTGACTCCCTTTCACTTGTTTCCGCCGAGACTCGCCTTGGCGGATGCAAGGTCCTTCTCGATACGCAGAATCTTGTTCAACTTGGTGATCTGGAAGATCTGCAGGATCTGCGCGTTAATGTCACAGAGGCGCAATTGACCGTCCTTGGCCTTGACTCGGTTCATCACAGTGAGGAGTGTGCCCAGGGCAGCTGAGGAGAGATGCTCCACGCCATTGAAGGTCACCACGATTCGCGGCCGCGGCGAGTCATCAACCAACTTGGTCAATTCATTGCCGATCTGGCGAATCACCACTTCGTCAATGATGTGCTTCTCAGTGAACTCTACGAGCGTGCACTCGGGGTCCTTGACAATCCGAATAAAGCTTTGCTGGGGCTGTGCCATATAAATGAAGTGTACCCCTGTCGTGCACGGGGGAAGCGTAAAAGTAACATCGGGAGCCCGAAGGCTCCCGATGATGGGTGTCAAGGATCGGATCCGGCGACTCAGTATCCGGCGCCCGGGGACATCTGCTGACGCAGACCCGGGAACAGTGCATCTTCCTGCTCCTGCTGGATGATGATCTCTGGGCGGATCATCAGGAGCAGCGTGGTTTCTGTCTTCGAAGTGATGCGGTTGGTGAAGAAGCGATTGACTACCGGAATCTTGGAGAGCATCGGCACGCCGACCTCGACTTCGAGTTCCGTTACCAAGCGCTGTCCGCCGAGCAGAATGGTGCCCTTATCCGGCACGGTGACCGTGGTGTCGATCTGCGTACCGGTGATTTCAGGGAGCTGAATCGTTCCTTCAAAGTTTGAGGATCGACCACCGCCACCACCACCACCGCCGCCGCCGCCGGCTGCACCGGTGACCGTTTGCGAGGTGAACTTGGCGTTCTGGTTGAGACCAAAGAGCACGGTCATGGTGACGTAGCGACGGTCACCCGAGATGCATGCTTCGATGTCCAGCACAAAGCCTTCATACAAGTTGCTGATGACCGGGGAGAATGCACCCGAGTTGTCACCGGTGACTGGCACCAGGTTGGAGACGTATGCGATCACCTTGGCAACACTGATCCACGAACGCTGGCAGTTGTAAAGCGTCAAGCGCGGGGCAGTGAGCACCACGTTGCGCTGGTCAGCCTGCGTTGCGGTGATGAGCAGGTCAACCTGCACATCGTCGAGGTAGGTGAAACCAGTGGTTAACACTGGGTTTGCTACAGCGGCGATACCGAACGGATTGAGACCCGCTGCGGCCAACGTGTTGACGAGCGGCAAGCCTTCTTGCTGCACGTTGACTGTTGAGATTTCACCCTTCTGCACGCCAACTGGCTGCACCGGAACCGAAGATCCGTAGGTGATGTCCTGACCGAAGCCGTTCGGCAGATCACCCTGATTAGTTGGGAATCCAGTGCCGCCAACCGGAGTATTCACTCCAGGCTGAACTACGTTTCCGAAGATCACGGGGTTCTTGAGACGACCAGTCTGCTGAGCGCCACTACTAGCCGTTCCTGGTCCGCCCTTCTGATAGAAGAAGTCACGGAGCTGGAAGTTTGGGTCAACCGCGCGAGCTGCCGACCACATACGGTCGTTGGAGTTGAAGTACAGGTCGAAGTCGATACCGATCTGCTCAAACCAGTCCATGGAGACCTGCACAACGCGGCCTTCAATGTTGATCTGCAACGCACGAATGGCGCGCAGTTGCTGGAGGAGACCTTCGATATCACGGTGCGCCGAAGGCGAAGCGGTGACAATCAGATTGCGATTGAACTCGGCAATGCGGTCGGTACCTTCGCCACGTTCTTCCCAGTTGGCATCCACCTGGTCGTAGACGAGCTGCTTGAGCTGATCGATGAGTTCGCCGGGGTCGCCGCGCTCTGGAGCTTCGCCGGGGCTTCCGAACGGCACACCGCCGCCACCGCCGCCACCGCCGCCACCGCCACCGCCGCCACCGCCACCGAATCCACCACCGCCGCCGCCAGTGCCACCACCACCACCACCGCCGCCACCACCGCCGCCGGTTTGCACCGACTGACTCAGGTTGAATTCGGGGGCGTTGTCAAAGTCGGGCGCACGGAACAACAGGTCGCGGACGTCATAAACGAAAGTGACTTGCTTCTTCTGAACGCCAGCCTTGGTGGTGATGACCACAATGCCGTCCTGCACATCAAAGGCGAGTGGCTCGCTCGGCGGCTGATCACCGTTCTTGGAGATCACCCGCTCAAGCACGCGCTTGATGGCCGATTCCATATTGGTGCTACC
>JBIKZY010000154.1:0-5198 GCA_044354475.1 Phycisphaerales bacterium | reverse complement strand
ATGGTCGGTTGCTCCTCTTCCTCGCTGCCAAGCACGGCGATCGATCCGCGACCGCCGAGCACGCGCATGATCACCTCGTTGGCGATTACATCCATGTGCAACTGATCCTCGCCCTGCACATTGATGGTGCCGTCTTCGCCCAGCACGTTCTGCAATCGCACGTGGCGAACCTTGTGCGCGATGATCTTGGCGGCCAAGCTGATGGCGCTGATGATCCAACTGAAATCGCCCGACGCGCCCGGATAGCGCGTTTCCTCCTCCAGGATGAACGACTGGAGCGAGACGAGGTTGTCGGTGACCACCCGACGCGGGGGCTGCTGCTCTGTGGAATCCGGCATAAAGTGAACGATATCATTCGCGACCCGGCTGCATTCGCACGCAGCCCACACTTCACCGAATCAGGAACCTACCCATGAACCAGCCCGTCATCGTCGCCGCTCGTCGTACCCCGATCGGAAAGTTCTTTGGCAGCCTCGCGCGCGTTCCGGCGCCAGTTCTGGGCAGCTATGCCATCAAGGCGCTGCTCGAGGACGCCCCGGCCGCCAAGGGCCATGTGGAGGCGTGCATCATGGGCAACGTGCTGCAGGCTGGCGTTGGTCAGAATCCGGCTCGCCAGGCGGCGCTCAAGGCTGGAATCGGCGAGACCGTCAATGCGGTCACTGTGAATAAGGTCTGCGGCTCCGGCCTTGAAGCCGTGATGCAAGCCGCGAACATGATCCGGCTCGGCGACGCGCACTGCGTGGTGGCCGGCGGCATGGAGAACATGGACTTGGCGCCGCACCTGGCGCAGGTGCGCGGCGGCATCAAGTACGGCGAGGGCAAGCTGATCGACCACATGCAGTTCGATGGTCTCACCTGCGCGTTTGAGAATTGGCCAATGGGTAACGCTGCCGAGCACACCGCTTCAACCTGCGGCGTCACGCGCATTGCGCAAGATGCGTTCAGCGCGGAGAGCAATCGACGTGCGGCCGAGGCAACCAAGAACGGCTGGTTCAAGGCGGAGATCGTTCCCCTGTCGGCCGAGCAGTGCATGGCGAAGACCGGTTTGGATGCGGACGAAGGCTTCCGCGCGGACACCACGGCGGACGGCCTTTCGAAGTTGCGCGCCGCGTTCACGAAGGACGGCACGGTGACAGCTGGAAATGCGAGTCAGATTTCTGACGGCGCCGCCGCAGTGCTGGTGATGAGCGAATCGAAGGCGAAGGAACTTGGCCTGAAAGTGCTGGCCCGCATTGTTGGCTACGGCACTTCCGGTGTGGCGCCAAAGGACTTGTTTACGGCGCCGAAAGTTGGCATCGAACAACTGCTACAGAAGACCGGCAAGACCGTTGCGGACATCGACCTCTTTGAAGTGAACGAGGCGTTTGCAGCGCAGGTGCTGGCGAATGTCACGCCACTGGCGATCCCGCACGAGAAGCTGAACATCTGCGGCGGCGGCGTGGCCCTTGGTCACCCGATCGGCGCAAGCGGCGCGCGCGTCCTCGTAACGCTCATCCACCAACTGCACCGCACCGGCGGCAAGCGCGGCATCTGCAGTTTGTGCCTCGGCGGCGGCAACGCGGTGTCAATGATGGTCGAAATATAAATTCGTCCCGTTCCTCCCGGACCAATTTATATTCGCAAATATTCGTCCCGTTCCTCCCGGACCAATTTAAATTGGTCCACGGAGGAACGGGACCATTTTGTTTGCTGATTTAAAATGGTCCGGGAGGAACGGGAGCATTTTGTTTGATGGTTATGGCGACGGGCGAATTGACCGCAACTTCATGCCGTCGGGAGTCTGCTCGAATTCCATGACGCGGAACTTGAACTGGTCCCACAGATGCGGCGACAAGGTGGCGCGCGTCAGGCCGGGCGCCACTTGTTTCATAGAAACGTCAGACCCCACCGCGTTGAAACGCATGCGGTTGAGTAGCTCCATGGTGACGCGCCGATTGTCCTTGCACCACTTGTCGAACCCCTCAAATCCCCCGCTCTGCTTCCATTCCGCACGCGCTTCCGGCGCGAGCAGTTGGTCCCACATCAACTGATACTCCTCGTTGCGAAAGCACGCCATGGTGTTCGCCACCACGTGCTCCGGCATCATGCACCGCAACACCACCGTGCCATCATCAAGTCGTTCGCGCGGCTCAAACGCCTTCGGGGGAATCGGCTTGCCGTCCGCGCCGAGCTTCGGCGGCAATGGCGCAGTGCCTGGGCCTGCCTTGGAAATCGCCGTCTCGCCGAGCGGCCGATCCACAAAGATCACCTTGGTGCCGTCCCGCAGCACCATTTCCTTCGGCGCATCACCGTCCGCCATGTAACTCGGTCGGTATCGATACTCCACGCGCTCCGGCGTGCACGCGGAAAGCATCACCGCGGATACAAATGAAAGCACCGCGGTATTCAGCAGTCCACACGTCATTTCGTGTGCCCCGCCGCCACACCCGCGGACCCCCGCGCCGGCATCACGGGATCCAATTGACTGATCGACCACGCCACATGATGCGCTTGTGCCGGATCCGTTTCAGGCACATCGGTTCGCTGATGCGTACCGCGGCTCTCATTCCGCGCGAGCGCAGCGCGCGTCATCAAGAGGCCCACCGTGAGAAGATTCTGCACTTCCCAACCTTCAGGCGTGGAGAACACCTCGTCCATTCCATAGCGACCCCAGAATGCAAACATCGAAAGCACATCGGTGAGATGCGCACCGCTACGTTCGATGCCAACGTTGCGCCACATGGCGCTGCGAAGACTCGAGCGAATGTCTGCTAAATCCAGTTCTCCATGCGCTGCCGTGTGCACTTCGCTGACGATCGCTCGCGGCAACACCTCGGGCGGCGCCTCGCGTGCAATGGAAACCGCTACGCGCCTGCCGAACACCAGTCCATCAAGCAAACTGTTTGAAGCCAAGCGATTGGCACCATGGACTCCGTTGGCAGCCACCTCGCCGCACGCCCACAGTCCCGGCAGCGAAGTACGACCATCAAGATCCGTGCGCACTCCGCCGATCATGTAATGCGCCGCTGGAGTCACCGGAATTCGATCGCGTGTTGGATCAATATCGAACCCTGCCAGCATGCGTGCAAGACCTGGGAAGCGCTCGGCAAATCGCCCCGGCGCAAAGTGCCGGCAGTCAAGAAATACATGACTCTCGCCGCTACCTGCAAGATGGCGAACGATCGACTTGCTCACCACATCACGCGGCGCAAGCTCCGCCATCGGATGGAGACCCTGCATGAATCGATCGCCGTTGCGATTGACAAGATGCGCTCCCTCGCCGCGCACCGCTTCACTAATGAGCATGCGCCCCGCACCTGCAACGTACAGCGCGGTGGGGTGAAACTGGAAGAATTCAAGATCGGAGAGTTCCGCGCCCGCGCGCCACGCCATGGCAACGCCGTCGCCAGTGGCAACTTTCGGGTTGGTGGTTTCGCGGAACACCTGCCCTGCTCCGCCGGAAGCAAGCACGGTGGCGCGCGCCCACATGATCTGCAACCTGTGGCGCGGATGCCAGGTCAGCGCGCCAAGTATGCGCCCCGATCCATCCGCAGCGCGCAGCAGGTCAATGACAAAGCAGCGGTCGAACACGCGAATGCCGCGCGTCGCGCGCACACGCTCAATCAAGCAACGCGCCAGTTCATAGCCCGTTGCATCACCATCGGTATGCACGATCCGCGCGTGATGATGCCCACCCTCCAGACCAAGCGCAGGCGAACCATCCGCCGCGCGATCGATACGCATGCCCCACTCCAAGAGTCGCGCGATCTCATGGCGACCCTCATCAACAAGCGCATTCACCGCACCAACATCACAGAGACCGGCGCCCGCTTCCAAGGTGTCAGCAACATGGCTCGCCACCGTGTCTTGATCGGAAAGTACCGCCGCAATTCCGCCCTGCGCCCAACTGGTGTTGGAAAGATCAACCGCCTCTTTCGCCAAGACAATCACGTCGCCGTGAGCGGCAGCCTCAATCGCAGTTCGAAGCCCCGCCACGCCAGTACCGATCACCAGCACATCCGTGAAGATCTGCGGCAACAATGCACTGCGAAACGGAATCAGAAATCGGCGGTCGTGGTAGATGTGCATGGGACAACCAACATCCTAGGCAAGGATTGCCCTGAGCCTCGACGAATAGCGCACGGGCGGGCTCAGAACACATGCCTGACACCTCATCATGCGCGTGCGACCCTTTCCGTCACGCCCCATACGCATCGAGCGCCTTCTTGCCGAACACCGTCCCCGGTCCACCGTTCATCAGCGTGCAAACATCAAGCGTTTCCTTCAGTTCTTGCAGGGTTACGCCCGCAACTTTCGCGGCCTTCGTGTGATGAACAATGCAGCCCTCACAAAGGCGGGAAACACCACAGGCGATAGCGATCAGTTCCTTGGTCTTGGTATCGAGTGCATTGGGAGCGAGGCTTACGTGATGAAGTTGCTTGAATGCTGCGCCGGTTTCTGGGGTCATGTGAGTTCCTGTCGGTGTTGAGTGAATTGAAGTAGCCAACGCATGTGAATACCCATATGAGCCAATGGCCGACGATCGGTTCCCAAATTTTACCTTCGGACAAATAGTCCGTAGATAAATTCCTGCGATTTGCCCCACGGTGTTTCATGTTGCTCTCGCACAGAATTGATCATCTGAAATGCTGGCGTAAATTCGGCGGCGAGCGTTTCTGCACTGTAACGGGAGACTGGCAGACCACTGCACCGTTCCGGACCCGATAGCGCAAAGGTGGCGATGATCGCATGGCCGCCCGAAACAACCGTTCGTGATGCCAAATCAACGTAGCGCTTTCGATCATCTACCTCATGGAGGAAATGAAAGACGGCGCGGTCATGCCACAAGTCCACGGTGCCAAGGTACGGCGATTCAAGCACATCGCCCACTATCCAACGGATGCGATCTGCGTATGAAGTCGCGCGAGCTTTGGCACGCACGATCGCGCTTCCGGAAATGTCAAGAACAGCGATTGACTCAGCAGGATCTGATGGGCGCCGCGTGAGCAGTTCGCACGCGAGCGCTGACTGTCCGCCGCCAACGTCAAGTACGCGAATTGGAGTCGGATTGAGCGTGTTAATGAGTGCCAGAGAAACAGTTGGAAACGATTGGAACCAACTCAAATCGGCGTCAGGCTTGGTCGCATAGACGCCCTCCCAATGTTCGCGACGTTGATCGGTGGAGGCGGAATGCGAATTCATCGATGGTTGAGTGGGCG
>JBIKZY010000039.1:0-19708 GCA_044354475.1 Phycisphaerales bacterium | reverse complement strand
CCGCTTAGCCTCGGGCGAAACTGTTCGTCCGGTTGGCACCCACGGGGCGTACGTCCAACTGCCGGACTTCTCAGTTTCACACGCCGCTTACCGAGGATCCCGTGCTCACTGCGGGGGCTCGAACACGCAGGACGCGTGCATGCGCAGTCTGGAACCTGTTCCCCTGGCCGCAGGCGCCGGAGAGGATAGGGCCGCGCTCAGCGGCCATCCTCGTAAGGCGAATGCGGGCCAGTACGCAACCGTGTTGCATCAGGGCCAGTAGTGAAATCGTGTTGCATCAACGCAACCCCCGCAAGCGCGTCCACCTCAGTCGCCAGCGTTCAGCGTGTCCGGGCCGGTTCCCGCGGTCTTTTCGTAGTGCCCGTCGCCCTTGCGTTCGAAACGACTAAAGCCCAGGCGCTCGAGATTGTTCTTGGAGAATCGTTGCGTGTCACTTGATGTCTGCACTTGCGGCGTGACGATCAACTTGCGGACTGGCTCGCCCGTTTCCGGGTGGTGCGTCAGCGTCGGATCGGTGAGTTTTTGAAAGACTTCAAAGACCTCGCCCTCGGTGCCGTCAGGCTTGATGATGGCGTAGACATAAGTAGGCATATGAGAATCGTAGGCGATTGATGCTGGGTCGGGATGGTCGCTCGTGTATCGATCAGCAATCACATAGCGCCAGCGTGCGCAGAGCGCACAAGTGAGGCCGCAACCATGATGTCCGCTTCGCGCGTCGGACCGGCCTCACGCTCAATGACCAGGTCCACGGTTCGGGGTAACGCGGCGACGGCTGCGAAGAAGGCAGGCCAATCGACGGCGCCGCTACCGGCAACCACTTCGCGACCCCATGTTCCAGGCACGCTCGTTGGTACTGCGTCTTTCACGTGAATCTGCCAGACGTGCGGCGCAAGTGCACGGAGCGCCGCTACGGGATCGCCCATTCCGTAGAGGATCATGTTCGCTGGATCAAAGTTGACTCCCACATTCGGGTGCGCAATATCACCAAGTGCTGCCAGCAAGGTGTTCGCGTCTTCCTGGCCAGTTTCAAAGGCCACGCGAACGCCGCGGGCTGCGTAGATGTCAGCGATCACACGCAGGCGATCGATCATGGCAGCACGTTCGGTGTTCGAACGATCGTGCGGAAGGAATCCAGCGTGGAGTGTGACGAGCGGAACGCCGTGATCGCCGGCAAGTGCGGCGGTAGCGCTGGCGAGTTCCTGATTGCGCGCCCACGTTGTTGCAGGGCGAACACCGCCAGTGAGTTCAATGGTCTGTAGCGATGAATAATCCTCGCCAACGGTCGCCAACATTCCGCTGACAACGGTGATACCGCGGGCGCGCAGTTGGGCGACGGCATTTCCCCATGTGGCTGGCTGCTCGACGCATGGCACGAGCGCCAATTGCACAGCGTGAATACCGCAGCGATGCAAGGCGTCAGCCAATGCGTCCGGCGAATCAGTGCGCAAGCTCCAAGAGCAGACGGCGAGGTGTTGCATAACCGCGGATTTCACACGATTCCCGTCCATGTTGCACGGCAAATCTGACCTACAAATACAGGTAGGATCCTCCGTCCTGCTATGTCAAGCGCTAACGTCGAACCCAACCCAGTCAACGACCGCGTCGCCGCGGATGGGAATTCCGCCCGCACGGCACTGCCGACGATGGGGATTCTCGACCGCGTCGAGGCGTGGCTGAGTCGCGTCAGTATGAAGAGCAACTTGGTGCGCAAGGCTTTCGCATCGATTTGGCTTCCGTACGCGTTCCGATCGGGCCTGACGATGAAGCGCGTGGACAAGCAGAGCTTTGTGGCAGTGCTTCCATTTCGGCGCGTCAATCGAAATTGGTACAACGCGATGGCTGGGGCAGCGCTCCTTGGCAACAGCGAGGTTGCAGGCGGGCTGTACCTGTTTGGTCGATGTGGCAGTGATTACATTGTGGTGTGCAAAGAGATGCGCTATCGCTTCATGCGCCCGTGCTATGGGCCCGCGATGTACGAAGTCATGAACGCGGGCGACCTTGACTCAAAACTAAGCGCCGGCGGGGAGTTCAACATCCCGTTGGAGATGGAAATCCGGCAACATGTTCACAAGCCGGGCATCAAGGCGCCGCTCGTCGGCAAATGTGACATTACCTTCCATTGCACGCCGAAGCTGATGATCAAAGCAAAGCTCGAGCGCCGCAAAAAATAAATCTGTTGGCAGCTATACACTCCGTGGGTGAGACGCACTCTGGAGAGCATCCAATGGGGCTTGTTCTGCACGTCAAGTTGGACGTGGTGCATCGGCATGTACCTGCCCTTCATGATGCTCCGCCTCTGGGGTTGGCCGGGATTCTGGGCGTTCTTTGTACCGAATGTTCTTGGCTGCGCCGCGTTCGGCTTCGTCCTGGATGGACAACGTTCGCGCGCGCTGGCTGCTCGACTTGGCTGGATGTGCGCGCTCTTTAGTGCCGTCACCTTGGCCTATCAGTGCTACTTTGCAGGATGGGCTGCACAGTATTTCTTAGTTGGCCCGAACCTCTCCTCGGAAACACTCGCGCCCGGCGCACTCAACACCATCGCCGCAACCGGCACTCCGATTGCATTGATCATCGTTGGCCTGCTCCTGGCACTGCGCGGCAACGCATTCTGGCGCACTGCCGGCACCGCCGTCACACTGCTCACGGCGCTCGTTGTTCTACTGCCAGGCGGAGTTAATCTGACACCTATCAATGAGCGCGTGCCGATCACCCCAATGATCGAATCACTCCCGCTTGCATTCGCATTTCCGACGCTGTGCGCGGGCTTCTTTCTGACGCCATACTTCGATCTCACCTTTCACCGCGCTGCACAACAAGCGCCGAGTCCGCGCATTGCGTTCGCCACATTTGGGCTGACTTTTGCGGCGATGCTGCTACTCATTGCTAGTTTCTATGACCCAAGTACCGGCGCGCCGCGCATCGGTCCGGCACTGCTTGTGCTGTGGGGCGTACAGCTCGCCTTCACCATCGCCGTGCACCTCCGCGAGCTGATCACCGCGCCTGCCGGGATTCGAATTCCAACCGCGGCCGCCGGCGGCCTGACCGCGCTCGCGGTGCTGCTTGCTACGCCGGCCTTCATCTTCACCCTCGGCCCCGTCCTTGCAGACGGACACCCGCTCTTGTACGGCCATGTCGGCACCATGCTTCTCCCGGGCGAGCCCGCTTATCTGGCATTCTTAGGGGCGTATGGACTGATTTTCCCGGTACTTTTCATACTCGAACCCCGCGGCGCCCCGCGCGCCCTCATTGCCGGAATCCTGGTCATTGGCCTGCCCTGCTACCTCTTGGGCGCGTTCGACTTTATGACGTACCTCATGCCGGTGCCATTCTTTCTGGCGCAAGTGGCTGCCTGGAGAATTGGTCGGCAATCAAGGTCTGTGCAGCATCGTTGACCATGCACTCCATGGCAACGCCCCCGCCCATCGCCACCGACCTCAGGCCCCTTGAAACCCGGGTTCAGCCCTTTGACACAGGGGCTGCCCGTCACCTGCTCAGTCGGGCGGGATTTGGTGGAACGCCAACGCAGATTGATGTACTCGCTGCACAGGGAATGGATCGATCCGTTGCGCTCTTGGTGAACTTTGAGTCACAACCCGACAAATCCGTTTCTCCCGATGATTTCGATCGCGATGTGATGCCGCCACTCACACGCGAGGAGCGCGAGCAACTGAATGCGGCGCGCCGCGCTCGCGACGAATCTGCAGTTGAACGCCTGGAACGCAAAGAAAATCAGGCGAAGGCGAACGATCGTCGTCAACTCATAGAGCTGAAGAAGTGGTGGATTGCGCGCATGATTGAATCCGCGCGACCACTCGAAGAAAAGATGACGCTCTTCTGGCACGGCCACTTTGCGACTGGCGCGCGCGCCATCGAAGACAGTTGGCATATGTTCCAGCAGAACCAACTGTTTCGCACCTATGCGACAGGTAACTTCGGCATGCTGGTGCTGAACGTGATTCGCGACCCCGCGATGATCAAATACCTGGACAACGATAAGAGCCGCAAGGGGCAACCGAACGAAAATCTCGCGCGAGAGCTCCTGGAATTATTCATTCTCGGCGAAGGCAGCGGCTACACCGAAGCAGACATCAAGGCTGGCGCACGTGCGCTGACTGGCTACACGTTTATGGACGATGAGTTTGAATTCCGCGAAGGCAACCACGACCGCGGCGCAAAGACCATCTTTGGGAAACAAGGCAACTGGACCGGCGATGAATTCGCGCGCTTGGCACTTGCCAAGCCTGAATGCAGTGAGTTTATTGCAGCAAAGT
Organism: Phycisphaerales bacterium; assembly: GCA_044354475.1. Taxonomy (GTDB): domain Bacteria; phylum Planctomycetota; class Phycisphaerae; order Phycisphaerales; family SM1A02; genus UBA966. The sequence goes on along the minus strand of JBIKZY010000039.1, from coordinate 15,437 downwards.
TGTACCGATTCTTTGTGAACGACACGCCGGCCGCGGACATCCCTGCGGAACAGCGCGATGCTCGCGACGCCTTCATCAAGGCGCTTGCCACCGAATTGCGCGCGCAGCAATATGAGCTCAAGCCAGTGTTGACCAAGCTATTCAGCAGCGCACACTTTTATCATCAGTCGAATCGTGCAGCAACAATCAAGAGCCCCGCACAGCTCATCGTGCAAACGATTCGGCAGTACGGTACTCCGCCCCGACAACTGAGCGCCCTGGCAGGTGCGTGCGACCTCATGGGCCAGGATCTGTTCCAGCCACCGAACGTGAAAGGCTGGGATGGTGGGCGCACGTGGATCAATACCAGCACCCTGTTTGTGAGGCAGAATGTGGCGATTTACTTGCTGACTGGCAAGCGGCCGGACGTCTATGACTGGGAGAACGATGAGACACGTTTCGATCCCGCGCCGCTGCTCGCGGGGGTCACTACGCCAGGGGCGATGGTCGATCGTTTGATTTCCGTCAGCCTCGCCGCCCCGCCGCACCCCGAACGCCGGGCGGCGCTCGTATCGTTCCTTGAGTCACCGGCGCAGGCACGCGCCACGGAACACAGTCGTGCCGTTGCGGCCATCGCACTCATCACCGCGCTCCCGGAGTTTCAACTGGCATGACTGACATCAATGCATACAGCCGTCGAGTCTTCATTCGTCAGGGCGCCCTGTTGGCGTCGTTTGCGGCAACGCTGCCGCACTTCATTCAGCAGAGCGCGTTTGGCATGCTGGCGCCGGATGGCAGCACGCTGGGATCACGCCCGGGTGTGCCGGACGAGCGCATCATGGTGGTGGTGCAATTGTCGGGCGGCAACGATGGCCTGAACACGGTGATCCCGTACGGGCAATCGGAGTATCACAACGCACGACCAGGGATCGGCATCGGCGAGCCAGGCAAGCCCAAGAACGGCGGCGCTGCGTTACAACTGGACCAAGCGAACGGTATCGGGCTGCACCCGAACCTCACGGGCTTTAAGGAACTACATGACGCGGGATCGCTGTGCGTAGTGGCCGGTGTTGGTTACCCAAATCCAAATCGCAGCCACTTTGCGAGCATGGATATCTGGCAGAGCGGTCGCCCCGAGGGCAAGGGAACTGGCTGGCTGGGGCGGTACGTTGATGCATCGTGCAACGGCAATCCGGCGGCAGACATGGCCGTAGCGGTTGGACGAACTGCGCCGCTTGCGATGACCGGTGCCAAAAGTACACCGATCGCATTCGAAAGCGCGGACCTATTCCGCTGGCTGGGCGCCGACAAGAACGGCGCGATGGACAAGGAGTATCAAGCGATGGTGCGCGCGGGCTCCTTGCCTGGTGTGGAGCCTGGTTCGCAGGAAAGTTTCTTGATGCGCACCGCGCTTGATGCGCAGTTGACGAGTGATCGCATTCGCGCGGCAGTGAGTAAGAAGCCGCTGGTGGCATATCCGGGTAGCGCGCTCGCCAAGCAGTTGCAAACTGTTGCGGCGATGATTCGTGATGGCATGAAAACGCGCGTCTACTACGTGAGTATGGGTGGATTTGACACCCACGCCAATCAGCCCGGCGGCCATGCGAATCTGATGCGGCAGCTTGGCGACGCCGTCTTAGCATTCCAGAAGGATTTGGCAGCCCAAGGGAATGCCGGTCGCGTGATGACCATGTGCTTCAGCGAGTTTGGACGGCGCGTGCGCCAGAATGCGAGCAATGGAACCGATCACGGTACGGCGGGCCCGATGTTCCTGATTGGCCCGGGCGTGCAGCCCGGACTGCAGGGTAAATATCCGAGCCTCACGGACCTGGATGGCGGCGACCTCAAGTTCACCACCGATTTCCGCGGCGTGTATCAGGAAGTGCTTGGAAAATGGATGAAAGCCGATACGCAGTCCGTACTCGGCGGCGAGTACGCCGCCCCCGGATTGGTACGCGCTTGAGCACGGAATTCTCGGTGCCTGAAGTGGCATTCTTTGGTCGGACGTACAGCGAGTACTTGCAAATGTTTGCGCTGGATGAGACTGCTCTGCGCGGCCGCGCGATCCTTGATTGCCCCTGTGGCCCGGCGGCGTTTGTTGCCAACGCGTGTGCAAGTGGTCTGCATGTTGTCGGTTGCGACCCACTCTTTGAGTTTGCGCCTGACGAATTGCTTGCGCGCGCGACCGCGAACATCAATGATGTCTTCGCGCGGTTAGCGCTTGCCACTGACTCACTGACATTCCGCGATCCGGTGCAGTTTCGCAAGGACAAGTTTGACGCGCTTGATCAGTTCATTGCGGACTACCGAAACGGTCGCGGCACGCGCTATATCCATGCGGCACTTCCAACGTTGCCATTTGCGGATGGCGCGTTCGATGTGGTGCTTTCGTCCAATTTCCTGTTCTGCTACTCGGGAATCACCAACGGCGGACTCTTAGAGGACGACCGATTTGATCTGCCGTTCCATCTACAAGGCATCACTGAACTCGCACGGGTCACGCGCGGTGAGATTCGCATGGCACCGACCCACGCGATGCAGATGCCGCCGCGTCAACATCCGTACATGGCGGCAGCGATGGCGCACTTGGAAACCCTTGGATTCCACGCAGAAATCCGCCCAAGCCCCTACGACGACGGCTTCGCCCCATTCGCCGGCGTCCTCGTCGCCCACAAAATGGTCCGGGAGGAACGGGACTAATTTATTTCACCAGTGCGCGCCGCCCGGCTGTTCGACGATCGAATAGAAGCCATCTGCATCGCGACGAAGCTTTCCGGCCTTGACGAGCGCTTCCCATACGCCCCACGGATAATCGCGCGGGGGCAACATGGCTTGAATGCGATGCTGACCAGTTCCGCTCATCGGGCCGACGCCGAGTTTGGAATCCGCATCGAGCTGCGAAAGTTTGACGCGCTTGCGGAACATACGCAGCGCATCTTGGAGGACGGAGAGTTCGAATTCTTGCGCGGGGGGGGTGTTCGGGGCGGTGCCGTCGGCGGATGTTGTACCCGTATCAGACGACCCCTCCGATGCCGGCTCCGCCACTTCTTCACCCTTCGCGCGCGCGACCGCCCGGGTGAGTTCCACGGTGTCCCGCGCACCCACAAGGCGCATGATTACCTGCGGATCAATCTTTGCCTTCAAGAGCAGTTTGTGCATCGCTCCCCAATGCGGGCCGGCTGCCGATGGGTCAGAGGCCTGGATCCGCGCGAGCGCGGCGTCGATGTCCTTTACAAGTTGCGGCTGGAGTGGGCTGGACATACGCGCACGATAGTCGCGAATTCACCGAATCGTCACTTCAATCTGCTTCCCTGCCCGGTACGCCTCCGTGCCGGCAAGCACCAACTCGGTGAGACGGCCCGAATACTCGAAGTTGCATAGCGGAGCATTCGGCGACCCATCACGGATCGCTTGCAACCACTCGGCATGATGGCCACGACTTGCCGCAATCGGCACGATGCCCGCCGTACCGCTCGCCACCCGCGCACTCCACTCCGCGGCGCGTGCACCTGGCCACACCAACATTTCGTCGTAATTGGCAAACAGTGCACCTTCCGTTCCCTGAAAGCACACGCTGAATCGCCCGTGATAATCCTGCTTGTCCTTCGCACCAATCTCTTGCACGAACGAGGACATGCGACCTCCGTCAAACCAGCGCAGCACCAGCGGGTCAAGACTGACTCCAGCCGGACCGGCCGCGATTCCCGGCATCGCCCATGAAGCCTCAAGCCAGGCCGGCGTCCCCACTGCATCGAGCGGCGGACCATCCGCGCGGACTTCCATCTTGAGCGGAATGGTGCTGGTGCCACCCTTCACTGCTCCTGCAGGCAAATCCGCGCATGGCGCAAGCCCCAGAGCCCACACCGGTAAGTCCAGGATGTGGCATCCCATATCACCCAGCGTGCCCGATCCGTAAGCCCAATAGCGACGCCAATTCGCGGGATGAATTCCATTGATGTACGGAACATTCGGCGTTCCACACAACCACGCGTTCCAGTCAAGCGTCGCCGGGCACACCGTGTCAGGGGTCAATTTGCCGTCGCCCCAACTCTTCAGCTGCCAACAATCAACCGCAGTGACACGGCCGATCACCCCCGCGCGCACAGTTTCCACCACGCGTCGATAGTTCTCCGTTGCATGGATCTGCGTGCCCATCTGCGTTGGCACACGCGCGGCACGCGCCAACCTGCGCAACTCAACCGCCTGCTCACGGGTATGCGTGAGCGGCTTCTCACAGTACACAGGAATACCTGCGCGCAGCGCCGCCGCCGCCATCGGAAAGTGCGCGTGATCGGGCGTTGCAATGACGATGCCATCAAGGTCGAGCTCGCGTCGATACTCAACAATCTGCTGCCACTCAATGGCGCGCGCGGCATCTGGAAACTCCTTGCCGGCACGTTCGAGATACGCGCTATCAACATCACACAGTGCGACGATCTGCTCGCCGCGCACCTCTTGAATGTTGTCCCACGCTCGGTTTGCTGTGCCGATGCATGCAATGCGCAACTTGTCGGCGCGCCGCGGTCCGACATCTTTAAGGAACGCCGGTGCTGTTCGGGAAGAGACGCAGCGCGCCAGAGCGGGTGTGAGCGCCAGACCGGCGGCGGCCAACAGGAACGTGCGACGAGTAGCCATGCGTATCACGGTACCTGTCCGCGGAATGACGCAGATACCTGCGGACAACCCACACGCGGTTGCGGCACCTACCGAGTAAAGCCGTGGCGGAATCGCGGCATAAATTGGTCCGGGAGGAACGGGAGCAATTTGTTTCGGTAGACTTTTGGCTCGATGGGACAAATCGTGAACTACCGGTGCGGCGGAACCGTGCGCCTCGACGCCAAGGTGCGTTGCCCCGGTTGCAAGACAACCGACGTCATCGCCGACAGCGACAGCACCCAGTGGGAGTGATCGATTCATACGGATCATCGCCGCACATTGCGCCCTGATGACCGCCCTGGCGCTGCACTCGATGCCACGGAGCGCTGTTCCAAGGCACAAAGACCAATAAGCCGATTTCGGTTGGGTTTCGTGGATGTATCAGCTATGCTTGAATTTGTAAGTAACTTTCAGCTGTAGAACCCATTCGAGGATCAAACCATGTCGACGGAATATGCCACAACCGCGCGCCAACAGGCGTTCTTGGACACAGTTGAAGACACGCGCCACGAGCGCAACATCATCAACGGCCTGGCACCCTTCCTTGATGAGAAGGCACCCGCGGACATGTTGGGGCTCTACTCTTCCAACGAACTCATTCAGTTGCGCGTTCTCAAGGGCACCGATCGGGACCTTGAAAAGCGCATGCCAGTGAAGGTGACGCGGCACTACTTTGAACTCGCCAAGACCAGCGCGCCGATTCGCCGCATCGTCAAGGCGGACCCCGCGGAAACCATGGACCTTGCGGGCTCCGAAGACCCCGGCTTCCAAATGGACTACAGCCCCGTCGAGGGCATGTTGCACAAGTATGAGATGGGCCTTCTGTACGTCGTCTCCACATGCTCGGCGCACTGCCGCTTCTGCTACCGCGAGGAACTGATCGCACGCAAGGAGATCACCCGTCAAGACGGCACCGTTGCCAAGAAGGGTATGGCCACTATCCCCGAGGTGACCGAGTTCATCAAGCGCTTCAACTCTGAAGTGGCCGCAAACGGTGGACGTCACCCAACCTGCGGTCGCGAAAAACTTCGCGAGGTTCTGATGTCGGGCGGCGATCCAATGGTGTTGAACAACTCAAAGATCGCAGCATGGCTTGGCGCGCTTGCAGAGGCGGGCGTTGAGTCGATTCGCATCGGCACCAAGGAAATGGCGTTTTATCCCGATCGATTTGACGAGGCGTTTGTCGCCATGCTTGATCGATTCCATGAGACGTACCCAGATGTTGGCCTGCACATTGTGGTGCACTTTGAACACCCCGACGAGTTTCTGGCCAAGGACGCCGATGGCAAATACATCCATAACGACAAGGGCTTTCTGCAGTGGGTGCCCTCTACTGGCGTCGCTATGCAACGCCTGGTATCGCGCGGCTGGCTAAGCGTTGAAAATCAAACGCCCATCATGAAGGGCATCAACGACGATCCCGATGCGCTGCGCATTTTGCAACGCGAATTCAAGCGCGCGGGCGGTGAGAATCACTACTTCTTCTGTGGTCGCGACATCATTGCCTACCGCGCCTTCAATGCGCCGATTGAGACCGTGTGGAAAATCCTCAACGAATCACAGAAGGGTTTGTCCGGCGTTGAAAGCCACGCACGACTTTCCATCACCCACTACAAGGGCAAGACAGAAGTGTGCGCAGTCACCAATGAACCGATTCCTGGTCTCAAGGGCAGCGAGAACGGAGTTGTCATCTTTAAGATCATGCGCAACTCTGGCTCTGCCAAAGACAAGGGCAAGATCTGCATCGTGGGCCGTAATCCAGAGGCGTTGTGGTTTGACGGTTACGCGGATCGTGTGCTGTATGACGAGGCCGGTCTGTTTGACTACTCGCGAGTCAAGAGCGCACGCGCCACGCATGCGGCAGCACCAACACCATCCTGCCGATGATCGATAAGCGCGTTGGTAGCACCCGTGAGGCGGTCGCCGACATCTTCGATGGCGCGACGGTCATGATTGGTGGCTTCGGCGAGGCAGGAAGTCCGATCGAGCTCATTCATGCCCTGATTGATCAGGGCGCGAAGGACTTGACCGTGGTGAGTAACAACACCGGCACTGGCCTGGTTGGACTCGCCGCGCTTCTCCGTGCGGAGCGCGTTAGTAAGGTCATCTGCTCGTTCCCCAAGACCGCTGGCTCGACCGTGTTCCCCGATCTGTATCGAGCGGGGAAAATTGAACTTGAGTTAGTCCCGCAAGGAACACTCGCAGAGCGGATCCGCGCTGGCGGCGCCGGCATTGTGGCGTTCTACACACCGACTGCAGTGGGAACGCCGCTCGCGGAAGGCAAAGAGTCGCGCGTCTTTGGCAACCGTGAGCATGTGCTTGAGTACGGCATTCGTGCGGACTTCACGTTGATCAAGGGTTGCACAGCCGACACGCACGGCAACGTGCTGTATCACCGCACCGCGCGAAACTTTGCGCCGATGATGGCTACCGCTGCAACGGTGACCATTGTGCAGGCCGCGGCAGTTGTTGAAGCTGGCGCGCTTGACCCAGAAGCGATCGTCACCCCTGGCATCTTTGTGGACCGCGTGGTGCATGTGTCGTCGCCGGCGCTGGAATCCGCGCTCAATGAAGCGGGAGCAAGTTACCCATGACGAGCGCCACTTCCGTCGGTTGGACGCGTGATGGAATTGCCAAGCGCCTCGCGCAGGACATTCCGAACGGTTCATATGTGAACCTTGGAATTGGTATCCCTGAGCTGGTCGCAAGCCATGTGCCTGAGGGTCGCACGTTTATCTATCACACCGAGAACGGCCTGCTTGGCATGGGTCCCTCACCCGCCGCCGGCGACAGTGACCCGGAACTCATCAACGCCGGTAAGCGCCGCGTGACCATGATGCCGGGTGCCGCGTTCTTTGACCAAGCCACAAGTTTCGCGATGATTCGGGGGGGGCATCTTGATCTCTCTGTCCTCGGCGCGCTGCAAGTAGCCGCCAATGGCGATTTGGCGAATTGGTCGACCGGCGCCGACGACGCGATTCCCGCTGTCGGGGGCGCGATGGACCTGGTCGCTGGCGTGAAGCGCGTGTTTGTCATGACCACGCATGTCACCAAGGAAGGAGAGCCGAAGCTTGTTCAGCGCTGCACCTACCCGCTCACTGGACGCGGCGTGGTGACGCGCATTTACTCGGATCTTGCCGTCATTGATGTCACTGAGCGCGGATTTACGCTTGTTGAACTCGCGCCCGGCATAGCCTTTGACTTTGTGCAAGAGCGCACCGGTGCGCCGATCATTACCAACCACGCTCGCAAGTGAGGAAACTCCATTGACAACCAACTCCACCACGGGCGCAACCACTCCAGCCACCACTCCAGTAACCAGCCGCAGCGCGCAACTCTTTGAGCGCGCCAAGAAGGTGATGCCGGGCGGTGTCAGCCGCAACACCGTGCTGTGGTCATCGGTTCCACCCTATGTGGCGTACGGCAAGGGTTGCCGCGTCACTGACATCGACGGTGTCACCCGCATCGACTTTGCAAACAATGTTGCCTCGCTGATTCACGGACACGCATATGAGCCGGTTGTTGAGGCCGCCTCCGCGCAACTTGCGCGCGGCAGCGCCTTCATGATGGCCACTGAGCAGGAGGTTCTGCATGCGGAACACATCTGTTCGCGTAGTGCGGGCTTTGACCAAATTCGTTTCGTGAATTCCGGCACTGAGGCAGTGATGGCCGCTCTGAAGGCCGCGCGTGCGTTCACGGGCCGTCCCAAGATTGCGAAAGTTGAGGGCGCATACCACGGTGCCTACGACTATGTCGAAACCAGCCAAGGCTCATCACCTGCAAATTGGGGGAGTGTCGATCACCCCAATCGCGTGGCGTTAGTGCATGGGCAGCCGCAATCAGCGATGGACGATGTGGTGATCATTCCATTCAACGATGTCGATCGAGCGATCGCCCTGCTGAATGAGCACCGCAGCGATCTGGCATGCGTGCTGCTCGACCTTCTGCCGCATCGCGTGGGCCTGAAGCCTGCGTCGCCGGAGTTTGTCAGCGCGATGCGCGAGTGGACCGATAAGAACGGCGCCCTTCTGGTGCTGGATGAAGTCATCACCTTCCGTACCGAATACGGCGGCGCGCAGCAGCAATACGGGATTCATGGCGATATCACCGCCCTTGGCAAGATGATCGGCGGTGGATTCCCGGTCGGCGCGCTCGCTGGTCGCGCCGATGTGATGGAAGTCCTAAATCCAGGCGCCGCGAAGCTCCTCTTCCCACTTTCTGGAACGTTCTCCGCAAATCCAGTCACGATGACCGCGGGCCGCATCGCGATGGAGCACTTTGACCAGAGTGCCGTGGCACGCCTAAATGCGCTCGGCGACCGCGCGCGCCATGGCATCGCAGAAGCGATCCATCGCACCAATGCCTGCGCTAGTGTCACCGGCGGCGGCAGCATGTTCCGCTTGCACATGAAGGCCACTGTGCCCGCGAATTATCGCGAGGCATACACCAACGCTGACGAGAACCGCCGACTCAAGATGATGCTTGAGCATCTCTTCCACGAGGGATTCCTGATGGTTGGAACATGCACGGGCATGTTGTCCACGCCAATGACCGAGGCGGATGTTGACGCGCTGATCGGCGCGGTCGAGAGCGGCTTGAAGAAGATCGGATGACGAACTTACGCCCGCTCGAAGAGCGTCGCAAGCCCCTGCCCAACACCCACGCAGAGTGATGCGATGCCGCGTTTCGCGTCGCGGCGTTGCATTTCGTGGAGAAGCGTTACCACAATGCGCGCGCCGCTTGCGCCGAGCGGATGGCCGAGCGCGATCGCGCCGCCATTCACATTGACGCGTGCCATATCAAAGCCAAGCCCGCGCACGCACGCGATTGACTGCGCAGCGAACGCTTCGTTCAATTCGACGAGATCGATATCACCGGCAGAAAGACCTGTGTGTGCGAAGAGTTTCTGAATCGCTGGCACTGGTCCGATGCCCATGTGGGCTGGATCCACGCCCGCTGACGCGCATGCCCCTACGAAAGCGATCGGTTTCAGCCCAAGCGCAGCAGCGCGCGAAGCTTCCACCAAGACCAGCGCCGCGGCGCCATCGTTGATGCCCGATGAGTTGCCGGCGGTCACGGTGGCGTCGGCCGCCTTGGAGAATGCGGGCTTCAGCGCAGAAAGCTTGATGAGTGTGGTGTCCGGGCGCGGATGTTCGTCGGTATCGAAGTTGATCGGCGGCTGCTTCCCTTGCGGAATCTCCACCGGCACAATCTCGTCGCGGAATCGACCGGCGGCGTGCGCGGCGGCCCACTTCTGTTGGCTCGCAAGCGCAAACGCGTCCTGATCCGCACGCGAGACACCATGCACGCGCGCAACGTTCTCCGCTGTCTCACCAAGTGAGATCGGCGGATACATCGCTGCGAGGCGCGGATTGACAAAGCGCCAACCGATGGTGGAGTCAAACATCTGCTGTTCGCGGCCGAAGGCTTGCTCGGACTTACTCAGGACATACGGCGCGCGGCTCATCGACTCAACTCCGCCCGCGATCATGATGTCGCCTGCGCCCGACTCGATCATGCGCGCGGCAATGTTCACGGCCTCAAGGCCCGAAGCGCACAGGCGATTGACGGTGGCGCCCGGCACGGTCGCAGGCAGACCCGCCAAGAGGGCCGCCATGCGCGCTACGTTGCGATTGTCCTCCCCCGCCTGGTTGGTAGCACCAAAGTAGACATCTTCAATGAGCGCGGGATCAATGCCAGCGCGCGCAACAGCTGCCCGAATGACATGTGCGGCGAGGTCGTCGGGACGAACCGAGGAAAGCGCGCCGCCGTGACGGCCGATCGGGGTTCGGATGGCTGCAACGATGGCGACTCTGCGGGGCATCATGACAATCTACCGCAGGTATCGGGGGCGCGGCGAATGTGCGGCTACGCAGTGACGCGGTGACGCGGCGACGCGGCGACACTGCGACGCAGCGACGCAGCGACTCAGCGACACAGCGCCACGGCGACACAGCGACACAGCGACACGGCGACGCGGCGACGCGGCGACGCGGCGACGAGACCACCCGTCATGTGGCGATCCAACCCCACCTGATCTGCTGTATCACACCCCACACGTGATGAAGCCCCGCCCCACCCACGAATACGTCCTCGGTACGCACGATGCAGAGCGCGATCGGCTTGCAAGCCAGCATGCACTGTGGCTCGATGAGATGCGCCACGCGTGGCGCGCGGCAGGGATCACGCGCGGGTCTCGCGTCCTTGACATTGGATGCGGCCCCGGACTCGTACTCGAATCACTCCTTGCAGAAGTCGGCGCCGAAGGCCGCGTTGCAGGGCTCGACATAGCCCCAGAATTTGTGCGTCAATCGCAACAGCGCGCCATCGCTCACAAGAGTCCCAACACGGATATTCGCGTGTTTGACCTGATGCACGCCCCACTCCCTGCCGATATGCACGGGCAGTTCGATGCCGTGTGGTGCCGCTGGGTTGCTATGTTTGTGCGCGATCCCGCCATGCTGGTACGTGCCGTGCGCGACGCGCTCGCCCCCGGCGGTCGCGTGGCATTCCACGAATATGTGAATTATGAAACCTATGCGCTTCATCCGAACGGAACGCGCGTGGCGGAGTTTGTGCAGCTGGCGATGAAGAGTTTCGCCGCCGACGGCGGAAATGCGAACATTGCAGATCGCCTTCCCACACTCATCACTGACGCCGGCATGACCGTCACCTCCCTGCGCCCGATCGCGCGGGTGGCGCGCCCATCCGAGCCGCTCTGGCACTGGCCCGCCGGGTTCATCCGTACCTACGCACCGCGACTGGTCGCGCTGAAACTTGCCACGCCGCAATGGACGGAAGAACTCTTCGCGGATATTGACGCTGCAACGCAGCAATCCGGTGCGTTTTTGATGGCGCCGACTGTTATGGAAATCATTGCGGAACGCACGGTAGCGTCACCCGCCTCGTAAACCGCATGACTGCACGCCGCTTAGTCCGGCGCCTGATTCTGTAACGCCGAGAGCGCGGGATGCCAGAGATAGCCAAGAATCTCTTTGAACCCCTCCACCTGCGCCGCTGTCGGCGTCTTGCCTTTGAGCAATTCGCGTTCGATCATATGAATGAGTGACCGATGCGTCTGTATCGGCATTTCAAGAATCTCTCGATTGGAGAATCCCAATCGAGCCGTCTCATAAATCAGTTGTGATATGTCCTTCTCTGGGACCGGCGCAGGCAAGCGCGCGAACGCATCCTCGGCCGCGCTGCGCACCAACCAATGGCGATCGAGGCGAAGTTGCTCGAGCGTGGAACGATCGACAGTGCGACTCATGGCGATACTCAGCCTGACCATCCAGTCGCGTGACCGTGCACGTATCTGGAGCAATTCTGCCGGGCATAAATCACTGGAGAGAAGTGCAAGGTGCTCGGCGGTATCACTGACCCACGGGGCACACGATCGCTCCACGCGCGTTCGCTTCCAAAATTCGGTAATGGTTCGAGCGCCCTTCGCGGCTTCTGGTCGAACTTGTTCCGCGATAGCCGGGGGCGCTGCGTCCACAGTTCCCGTCAGCGATGCGAAAGTCTCTGCGATCGGTCGGAAATAAAACGGATCGCTGATGCGCCGATACGAAAACGGTGTGCTGTGGAAACGATACGGGATGCCGCAAGGTGATCGGCCCATGTCCCAACACCGAATGGCCGCGCGCAACAACAGGTCAATCGGGTCGACACGACCGGTTCGGCCGATCGTTCGGTACGTGTCCATCGCGTGCAACAACTTCGCCTCTGGCGGCACATGCCTCATGATCCGTGCGCTCACATCCTTTCGACCAAGCAATACCAGGCCAGCAACAATTGGCGCACTCGGACTCAAGTGGCCCTCAGCAAGCAGCCCACTGATAAATCGATCCCGCTGCCTGTGAAGTTTGCTACGGCCGTAGTCACTCACCGCGATCGCAAGCGGAACCGTCTCTTGCCAACCGATCCCCGATCCTTCCGGGTGGTTCAACCGATGAAGTGCCAGCTCCTGTGCGGGCGTTCCCATCTTGCGCTGATCCCATGGCTTGATAAGAACTTCAAGAACACTCTTGGCAACATCGGCGCGCGAGGCGATATTCCACTGGATGTAATCCACCAGGTATTGCTTGGGATCGCCTTTGACAGTTGTCACCCGCTGCGCCACGCTCATCCACAAACCACCGCCTGTACTTTCGTGCTCGACAAGCGCTTCAAGTTGATCGAGCTTCAATGTCCCAATGATCGTTGGCGACGCAATGACAGCCAACTGCCACGCGGGATTGCCGCACACTTCCAATGGAAAGTGTGTCAGTAGCTCTATAAGTTTCTCAATCGGCGTCGATGGATCTGACGCCGTAATGGCGCGCTCCGGAAACTGCGCGGCACGCGTATGGTCGTCTGGGTATGAATCTGGCCACGGGTTGTTCATGTTGACTTCCTCTTCCTTACTTTCAATTTGTTCACGGCGTTGTCACGCGCCACCGAAGCGCGCAACGACGCAATAAGACCAGCAACGAATCGTTTGCACTTCTTGAACGATGCGCGTCGCACCGCCTGTGTCCCTTGCAAATCCATGTACCGCGTACGGTTGATTTCAATCATGATGGAAAGGACGCACCGGTCTTTGCCGTTGTATTTCAGGGGAACCATCGAACCGGAGTACGGAGCGTCAACACGTAACGACCAGCCTTGTGACTTGCACCACTTTGTCGCAGCGCGTACTAACCACGCTGGCGTATGAATACCCGCCGTGCCAATACACACGTCTGGACGCGGCACTTTCTGATCCGCGTCCATTGCAAACGGCACGTCAGGAAACGTGTGGCAGTCAATCACTAACGCGCGTGGCGCACGCGCCAGCGCGTAATCGACCGACTCGGTGAGCCAGTCATGGTGGGGCCGATACCACGCCGCCAAGATCTCCTCACGCCGCGCTCCGATGATCGGCCGCCGAATGACATTCCCGTCGTGACCACGTTCGTAGAGAACACCGAGCCCGCGTTTCGCCATCGGCTCCAACGCGTCGCGCTCGAATCGCTCCGGATCCACCGCCAGGCGGCTGATTGGGAAGATCAACGCCTGAGTGTTCGGTAGGTTGCTATCGAACAGTTCGTTCGTAAAGTGATCCGTTGACGCCGCCAGATGAGCAGACAATTTCTTGTGACGAACAACAAACTCACGTTTCAAGGAAGCTGGTATCCCCACCTGGCTGTGCGGAATGTGCAGAATCAATGGAACCGGCTCCGTTGCATCACGCTTCGCCTTCGCACGCAACACCTTCTCGCGCCGTTGCGTTCGCTGTGCCCGGTTGTACCGCGGAACCTGGCCGCCAATGGTGTCCATCCAATGCAGATTGACTGACCCGAGGTTCCACCGCGCGTGCGGTACCGATCGAAACAACGCGTCGGCAACATCAAGAACGCCGTACTGCACCGCCCAAACAATCTGTTCCTCGATGCACCCAGATTTATGTAAATCGGTGTGATATAACGAAGCGGCACCGGTGAGGCAATTGGGGAAACCCCGAATCGCCGCCTTGGTTCCAACCGATTCCTTAAGCCGCGAAGCAATGTTCTCCCAGGCCTCGGGTGTCGGACAGACGCGGAGATCGGCGGCGCAGTACTCAAGGAGCGATCGTGCTTGGCCGCTTGCCAGCAACGGATGCGCTGCCGCTTCAGCACTGATATTCGAACGAATTTTCCTTGTAGTCATCGCTTACCTCCCATGCGTAACACCGTTCCAAATGCGAAATCACATGACCTGCGCCCGCCCGCGGTGACAACCCACAACACGTCAAGATCCGGTGCGGTCTGCGGGAACATGCCGAATCCATCAGTGATGTAGATGACCGTTCGCGATGCATTGCTGAACGCACCGTCCGCCGCCACCCGCGCCGCAACCGCGGCGAAGAACGGCCGGAAGTCCGTTCCTCCACCGCCGACTGCGGACGCGAGTGGCCGATTGATGTCAACCTCAAAGGGGCCAACGCACTGCGAATCGGCGTAGTACAGCCTGCAGCGCACCGATGGATACGAACAAACGATGTTCCGCAGTACTCCCAGGAACTCGGAGAGTTGACTGTCAGACACCGAACCACTGGTGTCGATGCATACATCGATATCAACCGTGTCTGCCTCGAGAACCTCCACGTACAGACCCCTCCACAGGTGGCGCCGATCGAATCCAGCAAAGTCATCGGGAGTGCGAACCACCGAACGCCAGAGCACCGACTGCCAGTCGATCTGCGGAGTATCTGCTGCAAGAACACTGCGCAAGAGCGCGGCGGGTGGTGAGCCGTGATGCTGCTTGCCCGCCATTCCCAACGCGCAACTCACATTTGACGACCACGTGTTGACGAGTTGGGCTGATAGTTCGGAGATGTTCCTGGAGTCATGCGACTCCACTCCGTCGTCCGGAAGTTCAACCAAGTCCACCACGTCCAGCTTGTATGCCTCGCGACGTAATGTCAATCGATTCTTTGAAGTGCTATTTCTGTCATTGAGAAGTTTTTCATAGATCTCCTCAACGCACAGCGGCGCGAGCCCGAGATCCTCTACCGCACCCGCCGGCAACTTCAGTTGCTTCATCGAATAAACGATCCCGTTGACATGGATGTCCGCCGCGATATTCCACACCATGTGATCACGAACTCCGCGTCGTGGTACATGCAACAACGCCAGGTGAAGCAACTCATGAACGACAACACCATCCAATTCTTGCGCGTTGAGGCTATGCACGAAGTCAGCGTTGAATAGAAGATCTCGACCATTCGTTGCCGCGGTCGGGATGGTGTTGGACATCACAATGGGAGCCATCATGAGGAGCGCTCCAAAGAATGGAAATGA
>JBIKZY010000038.1:0-19711 GCA_044354475.1 Phycisphaerales bacterium | reverse complement strand
TGTGCTGATTGTTGTCCTGGTCGGCACGTTCGTCATCATGAAATGGCGCGGAACGCGCAAGGAGGCAGCGTCATGATTGCTGCAACGATTCTCATTTCTCTCGCATGCATGTCGTCTGATACTGCGGCGCCCGCTGTACCGGCGGTCGACGCAAAGCCAGCCATCACCGCTCAGCCGGCTGTTCCTGCCGATAGCGCTGCACCAATGACTGGGTTGGTGCCAAAGGCACTCATCAACGGAGGCGACGCGCTGGCTAAGTCGCTGCAGGAATTGGTGGAGTCTGGCGACGTCTATTCAGAAGAATTTTCTGCCATGGTCGAGCAGTTCCCGTCCTATGCACCGCGGGCTGTGCCAATGACCGGCGCGATGCGCATCGTTGGTTCGGACACCATGGGACCGTTGCTTTCCAACATTGCCATCTCGTATCAAGTGGTGTATCCGGATGTCAAGATCAATGTTGACCAAGGTGGTTCGTCAAAGGGAATTGTGGCGCTCAAGGCTGGACTGTGTGACATGGCATCCGTCGCGCGCGATCTCACGGCGCAAGAAATAGCAGACATCGGCAAAGCCACCGGCAAGCAGGTCTTTGTAGTTCCGGTAGCACGCGGCGCGGCGTGTGTGTACGTCAACGCAGACAATCCGATTGCCGGGATGACCAAGGAACAATGCAATGGGCTGTTCTCGATCACCCACTCGATGACCGAAGCGCCGATCATGCGCTGGAATGAGCTGGATCCAAGTTCGCCGCTCGGGAACACCTTTCCGCCGCTCTACGTACCTCGTGCGACTTCTGGAACGCTGCAGTTGTTCATGGAGTGGTGCATGCCCGGCGAGCAAATCACCACTATTGGTCGCTACACCGAACCTGGGCCATCGTCGGTTGTGAACGCTTGCTGTGCGTACCCCACAGCAGTTGGTATTTCTGGTTATGCAAATCGCCAGGCGCGCGCTCGGGCAGTGCCGCTATCAATCGGAGCGGGGCAGCCGTTTATTGCGCCGACGGTCGCAGCGATTTGTGATGGCACCTATCCCCTTGCGCGCCCACTCAATCTCGTCTTTGTCGCCACGGATGCTCAACACATCCCAGACGGGATCCGCGAGTTTCTGCGATTCACGCTCGCAGAGGACGGGCAAGACACGGCCGCCATGACAGGGAACATCCCGATGGATGCCAGTCGCATTCCGGAATTCCTTGGAACGCCTGTCAAGGGCGTATGGCAGTGATCTTCACTTCGCGGTGAACGTATGCACCATGGTGTGTTGGTAGACCTGACCAGGGCGCAGCACCACGTCGGGCCAACCCTGCTTGCCTTGCTTGTTGATGCTGTCTGGGAATGCTTGAGTTTCCAAGCAAAGTGCATCATTCTTTGCGTACGTGGTCCCGTTCTTACCGGGAATGCCGTCCAGAAAGTTGCCCGAGTAGAACTGAATTCCTGGTTGATCACTGGCCACTGTCATGATGATTCCGGTCTTGGGGCTCTGTAACACCGCGCAGGTTCGGAGTGCTCCCGCTGCGCCGTTGACGACAAAGTTGTGGTCATAGCCACCGGGATCATCCTTGGTGGCAGGAAGCTGGGAAAAATCTTTGCCCACTGCTTTCGCGGAGCGGAAATCAAGTGGCGTGCCGGCGACCGGCTTAATGTCGCCCGTGGTGATCATTGTCGCGTCGACCGGCGTGTAGCGGTCAGCATTGATCATGAGCTCATGATCAAGGATGGAACCAGATCCCTGGCCATTCAGGTTCCAGTAGGTGTGATGCGCGAGGTTGACGACGGTTGGTTTGTCTGTGGTTGCAGACATGCGCACTCGCAATTCGTTGGCGTTCGTCAGTGTGTAGATGACCGTTGCATCAACATTTCCTGGGTATCCCTCTTCGCCGTCCTTGCTGCGGTACTTGAAGGTGATCGATGGTCCATCGGGTGTCATGGCGGCACTTCCGGACCACACCACTTTGTCGAATCCCTTGGTTCCGCCGTGCAGGTGATTTGGTCCGTTGTTGGTGGCCAACACATACGGGCTTCCATTAATACTGAACTTGCCGCCGGCGATGCGATTGGCACAGCGACCGGCAGTGCATCCGAAGTACTGGGTGCGCGCCACGTAATCGGCGGCACTGGGGCGACCGAGCACAACATCAATGAACTTTCCTTGGCGGTCCGGCACCTTGAGAGCAACGACGATGGTGCCGTAGTCCGTGACATCCGCCGCCATCCCGGTGGAGTTTGTCAGCGTCCATAAGTGCACCGGCTTTCCATCAACAGTTCCCCAATCTTGACTGGTGATGGAACCCGGGGCGGGACTGCCCGTGCACCCCGGTGATGCGAATGCAAACATGCAGGCTGCCATGGTGAGCGAGGCAGCAATGGGAGCGATTGGTGCAAAGGTGCTAAGTGTGTCATTCATAGTGTTGATCACGCAATCTTTCGTTCAGAACGGCGAACCGAGTATCGCCGGATGAGTTCGTCAGTCGTCACGCCAATCAGAAGTACCGCGCCGATCACTGCAAACTCAAGCTGTGAACTGAGGCCCAGCAAGATGATGGCCGTGCGCAACACTTGGAGTGTTGCCGCTCCAATAACAATGCCAAACACACTTGCCTCACCGCCGCGCAAACTACACCCGCCCAGGACAGCGGCGGCAATCGCATACAGCTCATAGAAGTTTCCGAAGTCTGAAGGCTGTGCGCTGCCGATGTCAAAGATAAACAACATGCCGCCCATTCCGGCCAGCAGGCTGCATGCCACGTATGCCATGGTGATGAGCCATGCGGTGGGAACACCTGAATAGCGTGCCGCGCTTTCGTTGCGACCAGTAGCGAGTAGCCAACGCCCCCACACTGTCCGGTGCAGAAATACGGCAATGGCCACACTGAGGATGATGAGCGGTATGACCGTGGCGGGCAGTTGGTAGGTGTCCAGCCCCGGAAGGGGAAATTTGGCCAGGGCGATGGACCGAACTCCTGAAAATTCGCCCTGAAATCCTTGGGATTGGTCGCTGGTCATCCATCGCGCAACGCCGCGATAGAGGAGCAGGCCACACAGTGTTACTAAGAATGGCTGCAGGCGCAGGCGCGTGATCAGTACGCCGTGAAAGAGTCCAATCAAGGCGCTACCGATCAGTACTACTGGAATCACCACCCACGGCGACCATCCGTGCTCTACCAAGAGCCACGGCGTAGTGATTCCAGCCAGACACACGACCGATCCAATCGATAGATCGATTCCACCGGTGATAATCACCAGTCCGGCACCCAGCGAGATGATCGCAAACAACGAAGTGCGCTGCGTGAGATTCATCAAGTTGTAGCCGGTCAGAAAGTTCTGGCCGAATACCGATGCCACCACACAGACTGCTAAGAAAATTCCAAGGATTCCAAGACTCTTCTTCATGATGATGTCCTGTGCTCGGATCCGTGTTCGTCAGCGGTGCCGCACGGGCGCGCGGGCGCGGGTTCGCCGCCAGTGGCTAGGTGCATGATGGCAACTTCAGTGGCTTCGTGCTCGGCCAATTCTCCCGCAATGCCGCCATCGTGCATCACTATGACTCGGTCGGCAAGCATCAGCACCTCTTCCAACTCGCTTGAAGCAAACAGAACCGAACTTCCGGAGTCGGCCAAGCGGCGAATTTCCGCGTGAATTTCTGCGCGGGCCGCGACATCAACGCCCCGTGTTGGCTCATCCAGAAGTAGCAGCGCTGGGCCAACTGCCATCCACCTACCAATCACCGATTTTTGTTGGTTGCCACCAGAAAGTGTGTGTACAAGGCGGCTTGGCTCCGCGGGTCGCAATTGCATGCGACCCATCATCTGTGAAACTATCCCGCGCTCGGCGGCGGTATTCACCGTGCGCGCGCGACTGTTTTGATCGATCCACGCCAAGGACATATTCATAGAAACGTGACTGGCAGCAAAGATGCCGTTGCGAGCACGGTCTTCTGGAACAATGGCCACACCGCGACGCACTCGTGCTGCGGTATTCCCAGTAAGTGGTGCCCCATCAAGTTCCACACGACCCTGATGTGGCGTGATCGCAGCAATGGCCTCAAGAACTTCGGTGCGTCCAGCGCCGACAAGTCCGGCGAGTCCGACAATCTCTCCAGCGCGCACAGCAAACGAAATCGGCCGCTTGCGGTGGTGGGCACTAATCAATCCGGTAACACGCAGTCGCACTGCGGCATCGTGGCGTACCGGGCGTGGTTGATTCGTTTCGATACTACGTCCCACCATGAGTCGTTCGATGGAATCGCGGTCGTATGTCCCACGTTCCAGGACGCCTGTGCATCGACCATCACGCAGAACCATCACGCGGTCTGCGATCCGGAGTACTTCATCAAGGTGATGTGAAACAAAGATCACCGCTTGGCCGTCCCTGCGTAAATCACCCATGATTTCAAGCAAACGATCCGCCTCTCGGGCGCTCAGGCTTGAAGTGGGTTCGTCCAAGATGAGAATGCGTGCCTCACATGAAAGTGCTTTGGCAACTTCAACCAACTGCCGCTGCGCAATCGCAAGTGCGCCGCACGGCGTTGTTGGATCAAGGTGAAGTCCAACGCGGGCAAGCCACTTACTTGCGTTGGCGCGCATGGCATGGAGATCAAGAAATCCAAATCGCGCTGGCTCGCGCCCCAGGAAGATCGATCCAGCAATGTCCAGATTCTCAGCAAGGTTCAACTCTTGGTGCACCAGTGCTATGCCTGCACGAGTTGCGTCGCGCACGGACTGCAACTGCACCGAGCGCAACACACCATCGGCGTCGGCGATCTGCATACTGCCATTACTCGGGGAAATCACTCCAGAGAGGATTTTGAGAAGTGTGCTCTTGCCAGCGCCGTTCTCACCAACAATGGCTAGCACTTCACCAGTACGAACCGAGAGCTCAATACCAGCCAGCGCAGGCACGCCCGCATAGCGTCGGCCAAGGTTTCGGCAGCGCAGAAGTTCCTGGTGTGGGTGCGTCATCCTGGTGAAAGCGTCATCCTTGGCGTGAAGGCATCATCTCGGTGCGGGCGCATCACCCTGCCGCAAGAGCGCCTTACGGCTTTGCGGTGGCTTCCTTGCCAGCCTTGATCTTTGCCTTCAGGTCTTTCCAGAAAGCCTCAGCGTTGTCCTTGCGAATCACTTTGGCAGAAATGCTGATGATGCCGTTCGCTGGAATCGTGGACATATCGCCCTGATTGAGCGCGTGCAGGAGCTTGATGCTCTCAAACCCGTAGCCGTACGGATCTTGCACGACGGTGCCAAGGACCGTTCCATCCTTGATGGCAGTGATCACCTCCGCGCCCTCGTCAAACGCTGCCAACTTGACGGTGCCGAGCTTGCCAGTTTGCTTCAACACCTCGACCGCCAGCGTTGAGTTGTATTCAAAGAGCCCAGTCATCAGCGCAAGCTTTGGGTGCTTGATCATCACATCCTCGATGTTCGCCTTTGCCTTGGCGCGGTCAAACGAATCCGTCCACGTGCCGACAATGGTGTAGCCCGCTTCAGAAATCACCTTGCTTGGCTCGTCATAACGCGTGGCATCTGCGGTGCGACCAAGGAGGCCGTCAATGAAACCCTGCCGGCGACGCTTGGCGTTGTCCTGCTCAAGCCGACCGATGAAGATCGCTACCTCACCACCTGCGCATCCTTCACGTGCCAGCTTGCCGCACATCACACCGGCGTCGTAATTGTCCATGCCGATGTAGCAGAGGCGCGGCGCCTTGGGCGCGTCTGAATCATTGGTGATTAACAGGGATTTCTCAGCAATGAGCGCCAGGATTTCCGCTTGGTTGGTTGGGTCAATCGGGCTGACCGAAACACCGTCAATGCCGCGCGTCACCAGATCTTCGAGCATTCGCTTCTGATCACCAAGGCCGCCACCCGGGAACTCAACGGTGACTTGGCAGCCGAGCTCCTTGCCAGCAGCCATGGCACCAGCTTTGGCGATGGTCCAAAAGTCCGCCACGCCATTTGAAACGAATGCCAGATGCGGTTTGGCCTTCGGCGCCTTTTTGAAATCAGCAATGCGCGCCTTCTGTTCCGCAATCAAATCAGCCTGCGGAGCCGCGGCAGTCAATGCGAGGCCAAGTGCTGCCATTGTGACGATAGAAATCAACTTTCGATTCATGTGTTTCTCTCTGCGAGGTTGTAGTTGCGATCGTCACCAAACAGTCACGCCACCATTGACTGGAATCTCAACTCCAGTAATGAACGACGCAGCTTCTGAAGCAAGGAATGTCACCGCGCCACCGACATCGGACGGCACCCCGAAGTGACCCATGGGTATCCCCTTGCGGTAACCCTCTTTCATTTCCGCGGAATCGTGTGCATGTCGTTCCACCGGAATCCAGCCCGGCGCCACCATGTTGACGGTAATTTGCCACGGCGCCAACTCGCGTGCCATTGATCGACTCCAGCCGATCTGCGCACCCTTTGCAGCCACATATGCGCTGAATGGACTGACGCCCTGGCGGAATACTTCGCTGGTGATATTGATGATGCGCCCGTGGTGTGCATGCTTCATATGTGGAAGCACTCGGCGGGTAATCAGGTATGGACTCTTCACAAAGAAGTCCAACATCTGCTGATAGAACGCCCAGTCATACTGCTCGATCGGCTTGAGCGGCTGATCAGGCGTTGCGTTGATCACCACAATGTCCACGTTGCCAAGTGTCGCCTCGACTTGGGTGATCATGCCATCCACTTCTGATTCCTCAGTCACATTGGCGCGGACCAGCATCCCCTGGTAACCAGCGGCGCAGTATTCATCGAAGGTACGTTCAGCCGTTTCTTGCGAATGGGCGTAGTTGATGGCGACCTTTGCGCCGGCGGCTCCCATGGCAAAGGCCATCGCCTTGCCAAGACCGCGGGATGCGCCGGTGATAACCGCCACGCGTCCATCAAGTCTGAAATCGGGGGTCTTCATGAACGGTTCACGCTATCACGCCGCGAATCGGCTCGGCGCCCTCGACACCCACAAGTTTCTGGTCGAGCCCTGCATAGAAATACGTCAGCGAATTCGGATCGAGCCCCATCAGGCTCAGGATGGTGGCGTGCAGGTTCTTCACGTGGAACCGCTCGCCCACGCCGGTTGAGCCCAGTTCGTCTGTCTCACCAATGCTGACACCGCCCTTGATGCCGCCCCCAGCCATCCACATGGTGAAACCGTACGAATTGTGGTCGCGACCGGTGCCCTCCGCGTATTCCGCGGTTGGCTGGCGACCAAACTCGCCGCCCCACACGACCAGGGTTTCATCAAGGAGACCGCGCTGCTTGAGATCCTTGAGCAGCCCCGCGATCGGCTTGTCAGTGCGACCGGCGTGATAGTCATGGTTCTTCTTCAGATCACCATGCGCATCCCAGTTGGCATCGTTGTGCGATCCTCCGGAATACACCTGTACGAAACGAACGCCGCGTTCAACAAGCCGCCGCGCTAGCAGGCACTTGCTGCCAAACTCATTGGTGCGCGATTCATCAATGCCGTAGAGCTCCTTGGTCGCAGCGCTTTCATTGGCTAGTTCCACCGACTCTGGAGCGGTGGATTGCATGCGATATGCCAACTCGTAACTTTGAATGCGGCTCTCAAGATCAGGATTTCCTGGTCGGGCCAGTTCATGGCGCGTGTTCCACATCTTCAGCCGGTCCAGCATGCGTCGTTGCAGGTCATCGCTGCGCGCGGGCGGATTGGCGAGGTCCAAAATTGGCGGCCCGTCGCCGCGCAGTACGGTGCCTTGGAAACTGGCAGGCATGTAGCCAGAACTCCAGTTCTTGGCGCCACTGATCGGGCCGCCGGTGGAGTCCAACATGACTACAAATCCAGGCAAATTCTGGTTCACGGTACCCAGCCCGTAGTTCACCCAACTGCCGAGCGCGGGCGCGCCGCCGAGCAACTTGCCGCTGTTCATCATCAGCATGGCGCTACCGTGAATAGGGCTGTCGGCGTACATGCTCTTCACAAACGCAATGTCATCCACGCAGCTGGCAAGATGCGGAAACAGGCTGCTGACCCACGCGCCACACTGGCCACGCTGTTTGAACTTCCACTTGGGGCCAACAACGCGACCCTCGCTCTTGTCTCCGCCACGCCCCTTGGTCTTTACCGCAATGGTTTGCCCGTCATACTTGAATAGATCTGGCTTGTAGTCAAAGGTGTCTATGTGACTTGGCCCGCCGTACATAAACAGGAAGATCACACTCTTTGCAGTACCCGGCAACTTTGGCGCCTTTGGGGTAAGCGGATTCGGCGCTGGGATAGGAGTGTGCCCATCAAAGGCGAGCGCCTGTCGCGCTAAAAATCCATCTTGTGCCAGCATGCTCGCTAATGCAACACTGGTGAACGCGCCACCGGCTTCCCAGAAAAACTCGCGCCGCGTGTTACCGCAGAATGTATTGCGTGGTGTTTCGGGTACTTCAGACATCACTCATGCCTTTCATCAGTCGACGGTCAGGAAGTCATTCAAGTTATAGAGGACCAGGCAATAGGCCTGCATGGCCTGCTCGGTGGCGAGGCCGTCCCGTTCACGGAGTTCGGCGATGAACGCTTCCGACTCATCCAGGTCTTGCACCGTTGGCACGCGCCCAGCGGTGAGTTCGCGTGCCCACGAAAGCTGTAAACGCAGGGATTCTGGGCGTTCGCGCATGACACGGAGCGCAAGGTCCATCGCCAGTGAGTTGGTCAAGGCCCCGTTGAACATGCTGAGTGCCTGGGTTGGCTGCACGGTGTTGAAGCGCACTGGGCAAGCACCATCAACATCGGCTTGGTCAAACACGGCAAGCAGCGGGTGTTGCAACGAGCGCTTGAGTTCAATGTAGAGCGTGCGCCGTGTCCAGGTGCTTTCGTCTGTCACGGGCCACACTTCATCCGGGCGGCTACTTGTCGCCAGCACTTCTGGCGGCATCGGCGGACGAATGCCTGCACCGCCGTGCTCTGAGCTGATGGTCCCGTTACAAGCGAGCATGGCATCGCGTACTTCTTCCGCACTCAGCCTGCGCATTCGAAAGCGCGAGAGCAGATCATTTGGCGCGTCGTTCGCTAGCGCGTCAGCGGTGGCAATACTTGACATTCGATAGGCGGCACTATTCATCAGAATGCGGTGCATCTGCTTCAGACTTCCGTCATGGATCGGCACCTGTGCCGCCAGCCAATCAAGGAGCGCCGGATCAGTCACTGATTCGCCAAACTTTCCAAGGTCGTTTGATGTTGGGCACAGACCAACGCCAAAGTGGTGCTGCCAAAGGCGATTGGCAATTGTCCGCAATGCCAAGGCGTTTCGATCGTCGGCGATCCATGTCGCCAGGGCAAGCCGGCGCCCGCTGGATTCACCAAACGGGCGTGCCGTGGGGGCAATTGGCTCAAATCGAGCTGCAATCAGCGGAACCCCAGGCTCCACCAAGGCAGCCGGCGAGTGTGGGTTGCCGCGGGTCATCACATGCACTTCATGCGGCACCGGATCCTCGCGCACCGTCAGAACCGTCTCGCCTTCCCACGTTGGTGGACGCAGGGTGTTGAGTTGGCCGCGCATTTCATGCCACCGGGCTATCTCATCGGCAGGGTGCCCGGCAAGTGTGCGCGCGGCCTCCGCCTCTTGGGCAAGACCCGTCGCGATGCCTCTGATCTCTTCTTCACTTAGGACGCGGTCATAGAAGCGCACCTCATCGATAGTGCCAGCGAACGGATGCGCGTGCTCTGGATGAAGTGAGCCAATGGCGATGGTCTTGGGCGAGTCAAGCCGTGCAGTGCTGCCAACGGCATCGCTTTCCATCACGCCATCAACCCACAGTGCAATGCGCCCAGTCGTGCGATCGCGAGTGAAGGCAACATGGTGCCACTGCCCGTCATTGTGTCCCGGACCGCTTGACACAAATGTCTCCGGGTCGCCGGTGCCAGCACTGACAAATCCGTGACCAACCAAGCTGATTCCCCAGTCATGCACGATGCCTGGGATTTCACCGTCGACAAGTCCTTTACCAAGAAACCAGCGCCGGTCACTTTCATTTCCACCGCCAATATCTGTACTTTTGAACCAGAAACTGGTGGTGAAACTGTCTTGCACCGGTCGATCAATGTCCACGCGGTCATCACCGGCATCAAATGAGAACGCCTTGCCGATTCGACCAGCTGCGCCAAACCCAGCGTCGCGAACGCTTGCAGTGGCGATGGTTGAACGAGGTGCTGAGTTGATGGCGGTGCGCGACTTGTCATCCTCAAACGCCAAGTGCGCTACCAGTCCATCGGTGGGCGCACGATCCACAAATGCGCTACCTGCCGCATCAGCGCCCGCTTCGGCGCCGCGTTCAATGGCAGTGATTTCGGTCAACAATGACGCGCGCTTCGCGACATACGCGGCGCGCTCGACTTCTGGATCCACATGGCCAAAGTCGGTGCGCACCCTGCGCAGCACGCTTTCAGCATCAATACTGTTGAACGGGCTGGACTTATACGGTTTGACCCCAGCAAAGAACGCCGCAAATCGGTAGTAATCGGCTTGCGGAATCGGATCACCTTTGTGGTCATGGCAGCGCGCGCAACCAAGCCCAATTCCTAGGAAAGTACGGGCGGTGACATCAACAATGCCGTCCATGTCATCAGCGATTGCCTGGGCGAGGTCGGGAACTTCGTCATCCCACATACCCAGTCGGTAATAGCCGGTGGCAAGAAGTGATGAGTAATCGCGGTCAGGCAATTCGTCGCCCGCCAACTGTTCCATGATGAAACGGTCGTAGGGCATGTCCTCATTGAAAGCGTCGACAACCCAGTCCCGGTATTTCCACGCGGAGGTCTTTTCACCGTCTCGCTCAAACCCGTTTGTGTCTGCATAGCGCACCAGGTCAAGCCAGTGCCGCGCCCACCTCACGCCGTATTCAGGGCTTGCCAGGAGACGGTCGATGAGCAACTCCCACGCATTGGACCGCGTGTCCGCTACGAAGGCGCGAACATCCTCTGGCGTAGGCGGCAAACCGGTCAGGTCAAACGTCGCGCGACGGATCAATGCTTCACGCGAAGCTTCAGGAGCATGCGAAACACCGGCCGCTTCCTGGCGAGCAAGTACGAATCGATCAACAGGAGTACGAACCCACGCTTCATCGCGCACGGCTGGTGGCACTGGCGCAACGAGTGGTTTCCAGCTCCACCACGATTCGCGCGCACTTGCAGCGCGTTGCTCGATCAGCGCTTGAGCGCCCGCAGCGCGGGACTTTGCTTCAGGGTCATTGGGCGGGGCAAGTCCGAACGCCGGGAGCGATCCGAGCACGACTGAGGCAATAATGGCGCCTCGCCTGGTGCCACTTGCCAGCGACCAGCCATTACCTCTCGCCACGGACACACCGAGCGGGGCGGGCCCGCGAAGAGCGTGGTGCTGGCAGGGGGGCAAAGGGGGCGGCATTCATTCAAACATAGTGCTGAATCACCGCGCGGTTTCCAAGAAAGTCCGCATATCGTCTCGGGATGCACGTGTTTCAGACAGTCATTGTTGCCGTGGCCCTGATAGCGGGCTCCCTATGCTCCGCCGGGCAGTACGTCAGTGCTGGTGCCGCTGGGCCAGTCGACGCCGCGCTCCCCGTTACCGGGGCGCTCCTCGACACCCTCACGCGCCCGTTCGCGGTTGCGCGCCCCGATATCGCCGCGTTCCTTGCCAGCGCCCCGCCCCCTACCAATGCGGTACCAAAGCGGACCGCATTTGATCCGGCAACATTTGGAGCGAAGCAGTTACTGGTGGTGCATTACGCACGGACCGATGAAAATTACAACGCGTGGAATGTGTGGGCGTGGGTGGTTGATCAAACTGGTCAACAACTCGATTTCAAGGGCGTGGACGATTATGGTCCGTACGCGGTCATGCCATTGCGTGTCGCGGCAGCGCGTGTTGGCTTCATCGTTCGTAAGGGCGAGTGGGAAGCAAAGGACATCGACGCAGACCGCTTTGTAGATCTTAATGAACGTCGGGTCACTGAAGTGTGGCTGCGCTCAGGCGATGCAGCGGTGCACACCGCGCCACCGGTGATTGATCGAACGCTCCGGTTGACGGCTGCGTTCCTTGATGCTCGCAACATCATCATGCTTGCAAGCACCACTCCGCTCAATGTCGCTCAACAGAAGCGCCTGGTGGTGTCGTCCACGGCGAATGGAAAGCCCATCAACGTGGTGTCTGCCAAGGCAGTGACGGTCCCGGGTGCGGAGGGATCACTGACGTGCGTGGAGTTGGCGCGCTCGGTGAAAGATGACGAAATTTCAAGCCTTTCTGTTGCGATCGGTACTGGAAGCCCATCGGCTACAGCGCCGAAGTCAAGCAACACGGAGCAGGCCACCATTCGAGTCTTTGCGCGTGGCGTTCTGGAAGACCCCGCGTTTGTTGCTGCCGACGCTGAGCTTGGCGCGCGATGCATACCAGAGCGAACGGTGTTCCGCACGTGGTCACCAGTCTCAACGAAGGTTGAACTACTCCTCAATGACAACACCCAGCGGCCCGATACGCGTGCGCCCATTCAACTCACCCGGAGCGCGCACGGGGTTTGGGAGACGACCGTCACCGGTGATCTGCACGGCAAGCGATATTCGTATCGGTTTACGCATTACGGTGACTCGCCGATCGTTCCGGACATTCACGCATTTGCGGCCACGGCGGATTCCACGTGCTCGGTCATTGTTGATCTTGATCGTGTCAAACCAGCGAACTGGGACTCCACTCCGGTGCCAGTCCTTGCGCGTGCCACTGATGAGGTGCTCTACGAAATTCATGTTCGCGACTTCTCCATTGCTGACCAAACATGTCCGCCTGAGATTCGCGGTACCTACCGTGGGCTTGCGCATGGCGGCACGGCGCGTGACGGCCACGGAACCGGCATAAATCACCTGAAAGAACTTGGAATTACTGCTGTTCACTTGATGCCGGTGCAAGATTTTTCGGCTGCACCCAACGCCTACAACTGGGGCTACTGGACCGCACTCTTCAATGTCCCAGAGTCAAACTACGCCAGCGACCAGTCCGACCCACTGGCGGCAGTTCGTGAATTCCGGACCGCGATCGAACAACTTCATAGCGCGCGCCTACGTGTGATCATGGATGTTGCATACAACCACACATCATCAAGTGGCTCGGCAAGTCCGTTTGATGGAACAGTCCCTTACTGGTTCTTTCGCACCACTTCGGATGGTCGATACAGCAACGATGCGGGGTGCGGTAACAGCGTGGCAGACGAGCGTCCGATGGTGCGCAAGTACATCATGGACTCGCTTGCGTTCTGGCTGACGCAATACAAGGTCGATGGCTTTCGATTTGACCTTTTGGGAACACACACCCCAGAGACTGCACGCGCGGCGTGTGCATTGGTGAAACGCCTGCGACCTGATGCAACGCTCTACGGCGAACCGTGGACGGGGGGCGGCCCCATCCGGTTCGGCAAGGGTGCTCAAAAGGGCTTGCCGCTTGGGGTTTTCAACGACAATCTGCGCACGGCGATCCGCGGCGATACCGACGGCGCAGTCGGTGGATTTGCCATCAATGCGGGTGGTAGCACCAGCGCCAACACGAACGCGAATACCAACACGAATCCGAGCCCAAGCGCCAACGGCATCAAAGTCGGCGCGATGGGTGCGATCGATGACTTCACCACGGCGCCAGCAGAGTCCATCAACTACGCATCAGCGCATGACAACCTGTCCCTTGTTGACAAGATTGCCAAGACCGCGCCGGGCGCTGATGCCGCGACACGCCGCGCTATGCAGAAGCTAGCCATTGGAATTGTGCTTGTCAGTCAAGGTATTCCATTCATTGAAGGCGGCAGTGAGATCTGCCGAACCAAGCAAGGAAATCACAACTCCTACGAAGCGGGCGACGCCATCAATCAATTCGATTGGGTAGCAGCAGAGCAGTGCCGCGATGTCAGTGACTGGGTTGCCGGCATGATTGCTATCCGTGCTGCCCATCCGGTGTTCCGTATGGACAACGCTGTCGACGTTCGTGCTAGTCGCACGCAGATACCAGCGGCGCCCCTGTTGGCGTGGACACTGAACGGAGCTGCCGCAAAGGACTCGGCGCGCCAAGTCATCGTGGTGTTGAACGGTGACGCTGCCGAGCAGCCATTCACACTGCCAACGGGTGAGTGGAGCGTGCTTGCAGATGCCAACACTGCATCAGCAACGCCGCATCGATCGGCGCGCGGAACGATCGCCATTCGCCCGTATTCGATGTTCGTTGCAGCGCAATTGCAATGAGTTGCCCTTGCTCATGCCCCACAATCAGCCTGATTAGCGCAGTTCCAACTCAGGCGGCGGTGGGCACTGGGGGTTGACCCACTGGATCACCGCGGCCCATCCGGCGCTGTCCGGGTCATGCTGCAGGTAGCCCTGGATCGGTCGCACCACAGCCCAACCATCCTTGAGATGTGCAGTCAGCACCGGGTCGACCATCGTGCCCGCGCGCACGGCAGCAACGTACTCCTCGGCACTCATGCGCGCAGCAACTGCGCCGTAACCAGGGAGGCGGCTTCCGCCCACCATGCGCCAGAGCGCTTCTTCCATGACGATCGCGCGCGCAGCATCGGTGAGTGCATGCGCCAAGCCATGGTGCTGATGATCAGGGCTCACCATGATGTCAGCGCCATAGAGGGTGTGCCCCTCCGGATTGTCATCACTGAATGTGTCGTTGGCTGTGAGGACATCCCACGAATCATCAATGTGAAAATCCTTGAACATCAGCCGCAACGTGAAGTGCACGCCTGCAACAGTTGCCTTCGCACTCCCAGTGGGTGCGTACTCCGCAACCACTTGGCCTTGCGGGAAGCGCGTCATGTGTTCGCGCAATTCAGCGTGCGTGTACGGCGTCTCTGCTGGATAGACGCGCGCGCAGATTTCTGCGATCGCATCGAAATCCGATTCGAGCATCGTGCGGAGCCGATAGTCGGGAGGAAGCATTGTTTGAAAGTTGGTGGAGACGGTGGCGGCAGTCAGGGGGCTGCACTCGTCAATCACGATCAATCCGAGTCAATCAGAACCAAACCAATCGGGGCGGCCGGATTCGAACCGACGACTTCCTGCTCCCAAAGCAGGCGCTCTACCAAGCTGAGCTACGCCCCGTGTGAACGGGGGAGTGTACGGGGAGTTCCCCCAATCCGATAGTGCTTATGTAGGCGGATAGTTCGGAAGGGGGGGAAGGACGCCCGGGTTCAAGCGATCCCGGAAATATTTCCAATCCCAGCAGGTTCCGGACGCATCAATTGGGCCGGTTATCCAGTGTGGACTTGGGAGATAGTTGGATTCGAGAATCGACGGATTGGTCATCTCGTACGACTCAGTAGAGCCGTCCACATACGTCATCGTGACCGCATCTGGTCGCCATGGGGCCGGTAGATCCACCCAAGCCCGGAGGTTGGGTTGTGGGGAAATAATCCATCCATGGGTATTCCACATCTGTCCATCATCTTCGACAAGTGTGGAAAGCATCCGTGATGGCTGCTTCACTGTGGCGATAGTGGTGGTGTTATAGATACTCAGTGGCACAGTGACGCCAACATTTGGAATAGTGAAATCATCGTCGTATTCAGGCCATTCATCTGGTCGAGTTACACCCAAGCACGCATTAAATGAGTAACTGCGAATACGCGTGTTCGCCCCTGGATTTTGAAGTGCATACGGATTGGTTGGTTCGTCGGGCGAAACATAAATGGCAACAGTTCCTGTGTATGGCCAAAGCACGCCATTTTCAAGCGCAGATATCTTTTCGAATGCGCCAGTAACGTTTTCTGTACCTTGCGCTTTTACCCAACAATGCCTTACGTTACCAGCCGTATTCTCTGGATAAGTAATTCCTCCCGTGTAGTCCGTGCGCGGGCTGGCCCATCTCCCGGCATTGGCCGTGGCATACGCGTAGGCGGCCTGCGTGATCTGCCGTTGATTGGTGAGGCAACGCAGTGTGCGTGTCGAGGCGCGAACTTTGGCAATGCTCGGCACGAGCAGTGCGATGATGAGCGCAATGATCGAGACCACCACGATGAGTTCGGTGACGGTGAATCCTGCCTGACGTCGTGCGTTGCGTTGCGTTCGGGTCATCGGGGCGTCTTGATTAGGGCGGTTTGTTTGAGTGGTTTGAGTAACAGGCAAGACAGGTTTCATTGGAAAGCGTAGCGACTGTCCTTGGTGGGAGATACGGATTTGGGTAACCTGCCGGATATGAAATCTGTCAAATCAACCTATTTAGTTGTAGTTGGCTTGGTTCTCGCCCTTGTTGCGCCAGTTGCGGCGATACCGACCCCCCAAGACGACGCCCCCAAGAAGCAAGCGCCCCGTGGAGGGAAATACGCGGAGTTCGAATCCCTATGCCGTGCGGCAAAGCTCAAACTCGATGAGGTCACGTTGTTCGCGGAGAGTGTCAGGGGCAACCCAAACGCAACTACCGAAGAGGTCCTCAAATTGCGCGAGATGCAGAATAAGTATGGGAAATGCCTGTCCGCCGCCTCCACCTATATGTTGCAAGAGCGATTCACTACCGCCGACCGCGTAGAGATGCAGGCGATCATGGATCGCATTTTGCAAGCTCCGCCTGTTGACAAGTCCAAGGGTGCGGGCAAGGACAAGCCTGCATCGTGACCGATCGCGCTCCGCAGGACAGCGCCAGTGGATCCACCGCAGTGAGTGGCTCTCGATTTCGATTCGCTTCCTGGGTATTGACGCTGGTGGCAGCAGTAGCAATCGTCTGGTTTGTCACTGACCTGCTGCGGCAGTGCACTCCGGCGAAAGTAGTGAGCGCGGGCGGGGATGCGGTGGTTGACACGATCCGTGAAGCGCGCGCCTCCCTCAAAGAAATTGCCGACGTATTGAAGCCAAGCGTGAAGAATGCGCCGCTGGTGGTGTTGCGCGGCGACGATGCAACACCAAAGATTGTGGTCTTCACGCATCTGGCAGATGTATCGGTTGACCTGGTGAGTGACACCATGTTCGGCGACACCTACAGTCGCATCGAAGCAAAGAATTGTCGAGCGCAGTTTGTTGTGCCAGTGGATCGTATGACTGATCAGGATGTCATCTTCATCCCCGGCAAAGAAGGGGAGCCAGCGCGGATTGTTGTGCTTGCGCCTCGTCCGCGCGTCGATGGCGAAATGTTGGCGATTGTGCCGGAATCAATCGAGTTCACGGAGCGAAACACGGGTCTCCTGTATGCACGCAGTTGGCTCGGGATGGATAACCGCGACCAATTGGTGCGACAATTGCGCCCCAAACTTCTTGAGGCAGTCAGCAATTCCGCCGTGCGCGCCAAAGCAGAAGAAGCCGGCCGGGCATTCTTTGAGAAGCGATTTGCAGAATGGATTCGGAGTGATTTGAAGGTGGGGCGTGATGTGGTGGTGGACGTCCGGTGGACAGAGTAAGAGTCTGACGCGGTCGATTAGAGTGCCGTGATGGCCACCATCAAACTCAAGGACTTCACGGTCAAGCCGGGCAAGAAAGTTTCGCTGTCTGATTGGAAGCCTGATGACGATGGCGGTCTCAGCAAAGCAGACGGCGAAGCGCGCCTTGAGAAAAATCTCGCCGAGGTTGACGAACTGCAGATGAGGTTCTGGGCAAACAAGAGCCGCTCGCTCTTGGTGGTGCTGCAGGGAATCGACACGGCTGGCAAAGATGGCGTGATCCGGAAGGTGATGACCGCGCTCAATCCGCAAGGCGTGACCGTGCATTCGTTCAAGAAGCCCAATGATGTTGAGTTGGCGCATGATTACTTATGGCGCGTGCACACCTTGTGTCCAGGCAAGGGTGAGATCAGCGTGTTCAATCGCAGCCATTACGAAGACATCATTGTCGGCCGCGTGCATGGATTTCTGAAACCCAAGGAACTTGAGCAAAGACAGCGACAAATCAATGACTTTGAGCGCATGCTGGTTGAGGAGGGAACGATCGTCTTGAAGTTCTTCCTGACCATCAGCAATGAAGAGCAACTGGAACGATTGCACGCGCGGTTGAACGACCAGAGCAAGCACTGGAAGTTCTCCATCAACGACGTGAGCGAGCGAGCAAAGTGGCCGCAATACATCGATGCGTTTGAAAGCATGTTGTCCACAACATCTACCGAATACGCGCCGTGGATAGTGGTCCCATCAAACCGAAAGTGGTTCCGCAATCTCTTAGTCAGCGAAGCGCTGCTCGGCCAACTGACCGCCCTCA
Organism: Phycisphaerales bacterium; assembly: GCA_044354475.1. Taxonomy (GTDB): domain Bacteria; phylum Planctomycetota; class Phycisphaerae; order Phycisphaerales; family SM1A02; genus UBA966. The sequence goes on along the minus strand of JBIKZY010000038.1, from coordinate 1,589 downwards.
ACATGAAGTGGCCCGAGCCAACCGAAGATCTGAGCAAGATCACACTGAAGTGATGCATCGTTCGGCATGACGCTGCTTCAACCACCGGGCGATCTCAGAAGGCGCAGCTCTTTGGTGTACGTGGGAACGGGATGCAATCGCGCACGTTTCCAAGTCCGGTGGCGTAGGCGATGGTTCGTTCAAATCCAAGCCCGAAACCGGCGTGTGGGACTGATCCATAGCGGCGCAGATCGCGGTACCACCAATAGGCGGCTGGATCCAATTTCATTTCGGTGATGCGCGCGTCCAGTACATCCAGGCGCTCCTCGCGCTGGCTGCCACCAACGATTTCGCCGATCCCTGGCGCCAAGATGTCCATGGCGGCCACGGTCTTGCCATCGTCATTCAAGCGCATGTAGAAGGCCTTGATGTCCTTCGGATAATTCATCACCACCACTGGTCGACCAAACACCTGTTCGGTCAGGTAGCGCTCGTGTTCGCTCTGCATGTCCATACCCCAGAACGGCGCATATTCAAACTTGTGTCCGCCCGCGGCGGCCTTCTCAACCAAGCGGATCGCTTCGGTGTAATCAATGCGCTCAAACGGCGCGGCGCAGAATTTCTCTAGGCGGGTAATTGCTTCCTTATCAACGCGCTCAACGAAGAACTTCATGTCGTCATGTCGCTCGGTCAGCGTGGCGGCGAACATGGCCTTCATCAATCCTTCTGCGCAGTCGGCGTCCATCTTCAAATCGGCAAATGCCAGCTCCGGTTCAATCATCCAGAACTCCGCCAAGTGACGGCTGGTATTAGAATTTTCGGCTCGAAATGTAGGGCCAAACGTGTACACGCGGCTCAGCGCCAATGCCCAGCATTCCACGTTCAATTGGCCACTGACGGTGAGGTGACTCTCCTTGCCGAAGAAGTCTTGACTGAAGTCCACCTTGCCATCGGGAGTGCGTGGCAGGTTGGCGAGGTCAAGCGTGCTGACACGGAACATTTCGCCAGCGCCTTCGCAGTCACTTGCAGTGATGATCGGCGTGTGAATCCAGAAGAAGCCGTTGTCGCTGAAGTAGCGATGCACCGCCTGCGCCATGGTGTGGCGAATACGCCCCAGTGCGCCGAACGTATTCGTGCGCGAACGCAAGTGCGCTTGCTCGCGCAGGAACTCCATGCTGTGTGCCTTCGGTTGAATTGGATAGGTGTCTGGGTCTTCAACAAACCCGTGCACCTGCAATTTCTCAACCTGCATTTCCACGCCCACTGTTCCGTCTTTGCCTTGCACTTGCACCAAGGTGCCCTCGGCTTCAACGCTGCAGCCAGCGGTGAGGCGCATCACTTCAGTGGCGTAATTGGCCAGTGTGTTCGGCACCACCAGTTGCAGCGCGTCAAAGCACGAGCCATCCGACAGGTTCACAAAGCTGATGCCGGCTTTGGAGTCGCGGCGAGTGCGCACCCATCCCTGAACCACCGCGCGGCGGTTGGCCCACTCAGAAGGGGAGCGACGGATGACTGCGATCGGGGTGCCGGCGTGCATGGGGGCAGCGTAGGAAATAGCGAGCCGCCCTGGCGGGCTGCTGCCAGACTGGCAGCGGGTGTTCTGGGCGGCA
>JBIKZY010000153.1:0-5249 GCA_044354475.1 Phycisphaerales bacterium | reverse complement strand
AGCACGGTGAAAATCTTCCGCGCAGCCGCGAAGACATCATGAAGGCGATTCTTGATTTCGGCGTTGCTGTACTTGATGGCAAAGTGGTCGGTTGCGCAGCACTGTGGATTTACACGCCGCAACTTGCCGAAATCCGCTCGCTCGGCGTTCACCCAGATTCGCAGGGTCGCGGTGTCGGCCAAGGACTGGTCCGCTACTTCCTGCAACTTGCTGGACAACTGCATATTCCAAAGGTGTTTGTCCTCACGCGCGCACCAGTCTTCTTTGAGAAGGCTGGCTTCCGACAAGTGAGCGTGAACAGCCTTCCTGAGAAGGTTCTCAAAGATTGCTCCGCGTGCCCGAAGCGCGAACAATGCGATGAGATTGCGTTGATCCACGATATCGCCCCAAATGGAATGGGATCGCGGTGATGACCAGCGTTGTGCCAACGCCGGCAAGTGATGCATTGCATGGCCCGGCGGGTCCAGCCCCACTGCTACCGATCGGATTTACCGCGAGTACTGCAAGTGCTGCGATCAAAAAGCCCGGGCGCATGGACATGGGCATGATCCGCTGCCCAGCGGGTGCAACGCTCGCAGCCATGTACACCACTAACCAAGTCTGCGCGGCTCCGGTGCAATTGGACCGGCGGCACCTGCGCGAAAGCCGCGGCCACTGCAGCGCCATTCTCGTCAATTCAGGCTGCGCTAATGCAGCAACAGGCGATCGTGGCATGGCGAGCGCTGTTGAAATTGCCGATGCCGTGGCACGCGCCTGCGACATCGCATCGATCGCCGTGCAACACAACTCCACCGGCGTGATCGGCGTGCAACTGCCGCTCGACCGGATGATTCCGCAGATTGCGCCGATGGCTGCGCGCGCTGCGCATGGCAGCATTGAGGAATTTGCGCGGGCCATCATGACCACGGACACGTATCCAAAGTGGTCGTCACGTACTGTGACTCACCAAGGACGAAGCTGCACGGTGGTGGGATGCGCCAAAGGCGCAGGCATGATTCACCCCAATATGGCCACCATGATCAGTGTCATCACGACTGATGCATCATTGACGCCATCAGAAATTGACGGCCATCTCCGCGCTGCCGTCGAACGCAGCTTCCATCGCATCTCAATTGACGGCGACACCAGTACGAATGACTCCGTCTTCGCGCTCGCGTCCGGCGCGGCCGGTGCGTTCCCGCCCGATGCCATCGGACAAGCATTCAAAGAAGTCGCGCGCGACCTCGCGCTCCTCATCGTGCGCGACGGCGAAGGCTACGAACGCGGCATCCATGTTCGAGTGACCGGTGCCCCCTCCGATGCGGACGCCCTCAGCGTCGCCAAGTCGATTGCATCCAGCCTTCTGGTTCGATGCGCCGTCACCGGCGGTGACCCCAACTGGGGCCGAATCCTGGCCGCCGCCGGGCGTGCAGGAGTGACGCTCGACGTCAACGCCTTGACCCTGAATGTGGGAGGGATTGCGCTGTTCGGCAGTGGATCCCCATCCGATACTCCACTGGCGGAACGAGAGGCTGCATTCCGCAAGTCCATGGTCGAAGTCCACTTAGACCTTGGTTCTGGAACGGGCGCTGAAGAATTCATCTCCTGCGGGCTCACCAAGGCGTATGTAGAGCTCAATGCCGACTACACCACGTAAGCGGAGTGGGCAATCAACAACGGTTTCGATCGTTCTACCACCCGTGCTCAGTCGCTGTGGGCAACATCGCTCACCGCAACTTCCATTCACTCGGTTTGAAATCCATGACTATGAAGACCTTCCGCACTACCGCTCTCATTGGCCTGAGCCTCGCGCTCACCGCCGCTCTCGCACCGATCGCCATCGCTCAGGACGCGCCGCCGGCAGCACCAGCCGGCAACGGTTCAGGTAAGGGTGGCCAGGCTCCCCGCGAAGGCGGCGAGCGTGGCGGCCGCGGCGGCGGACAGCAAGTCAGCCTCGAAGGTTCCATGAAGGGGATGAATCGTGCCCTCAAGGCACTGAAGGGTGCCATCAGCGATGCTTCAAAGAAGAACGAGTGCCTGAAGCTGGTCTCCGAGATGCAACGCAACTGCGCCGCATCGAAGGCCGCAACCGTTCCAGCCGAGTACCTCAAGAGCGCCGCTGACGACGCCGCGAAGGCCAAGATCGAAGACGAATTCCGCAGCGACCTCCGCAAGAACCTGCGTCTTCTCCTAGATCTTGAAGACGCGATTGTTGCCGGCAAGACTGACGAAGCCAACACGCTGATCGTCAAAGTTGAGGCACTGCGTGAACACGCGCATGAGGAGATGGGCGTCAAGGACTAAGTCCTGACCGCCATCAGCAATACGTCAATTGACAAGAGGGTCGCCCATCCGGGCGACCCTCTTTGTGATTGATAGTCATTGGTACTGGCATCCACGCGGTGCCGCGCTCCGCGTTAGAACTGCCGCAAGAATCGCGCGTCATTCTCATACAGCCAGCGAATGTCACTGATTCCATAGCGACGCATCGCAATGCGTTCGATACCAAGGCCGAACGCAAACCCGGTCCATACTTCCGGATCAATATTGACCGCGCGCAGCACGTTCGGATCCACCATTCCGCAGCCGCCAAGTTCAACCCACTTCCATTCGCCCTTGATGCGCATCTTCATATCTACCTCAGCACTGGGCTCGGTAAACGGAAAGAAACTCGGCCGCATCCGCACTTCTGCTTCCGCACCAAAGTACGCATGTGCAAACTGCACCAACGTGGTCTTGAGGTCTGACATCGTTACGCCACGATCAAGGTAAAGACCTTCGATCTGGTGAAACATGGAGTAATGCGTGGCATCATGCGTATCAGGCCGATAGACACGGCCAGTTGCAACGACTTTGATGGGCAGCGACTGCGTCTCCATCGCACGAATCTGCACGGTGCTAGTCTGCGTGCGCAACAACCGCTTCACTCCACCTTGCTCGCCCATATAAAAATTGTCGATCGCATCCCGCGCGGGATGACTCTCCGGAATATTGAGTGCGGTGAAGTTGTGCCATTCATCTTCCACCTCCGGCCCTTCCGCGAGCGTGAAGCCCATGCGGCCGAACACTTCAGTAATTTCATCAATGGTCCGACTGAGCACATGCCGGCAGCCCTCCGCAAGCAGAGTGCCTGGCTCCGTGACATCCACGATCGGACCACGCGGCCCCGCCGATGCATCGACCGCCGTGCGGCGTTCCTCATAGGCGGCCTCAAGCACAGCCTTCAACTCATTGAGCCGCTTACCTGCAGCAGGCTTCAACTCCTTCGGTACATCCTTGAGGGCCATCATCATGGACTTCAAGCGCCCATTGCCGCCAATCCAAGCGCTCTTCCACGCATCCAAGGCTTCCGGGGTCACTGATGCCGCCAATGCGGACTGCGCTTCCAGCTGTGCTTGTTCAAGATCGGCGAGCATCCCCGAAGGATACGGAATTCAATCCCCTCAATAGGTGCCGTTCACCCCTGTCCCCACTTTCGAAGGGTTTCCCCTGCGTACCAACGGCGTGAATTCCACGTTCCATCGAACACCCCAACCTGGCCGCAGGCGCCGGAGAGGACAGGGCCGCGCTCAGCGGCCGTCCTCGTAAGGCGAATGCGGGCCAGTACGCAGGCGTGCGGTCGAAGTGAGTTCAGCCGCCCCCCGCCCCCTCCGCTGCGCGCGGGACCCTCGGACGCGGACGGCTGCGCTCCACAAGGTTCCGCTTAGCCTCGGGCGAAACTGTTCGTCCGGTTGGCACCCACGGGGCGTACGTCCAACTGCCGGACTTCTCAGTTTCACACGCCGCTTACCGAGGATCCCGTGCTCACTGCGGGGGCTCGAACACGGCAAGGCACTTGGATACCAGGGGTTGGAACCCGTTCACTGGTCGCACTCGCCGAAGAGGACAGGGCCGCGCTCAGCGGCCGTCCTCGTAAGGCGAATGCGGGCCAGTACGAAAGAGTGATGAATCAGGTCCAGTACGCAACCGTGATGCCACAACGCCAGTCAAGACAATTGATGCCTCCGTCCAGGGCCCGATTGAGCATGATTCCGCTGCCAACTAGGATCCCGCCCCATGATCACACGAATCTCAACCGGTACCGGTCTCGTCCTGCTCGCAGGCGCCGTCGTCTTTCATGCCGTCGTCACTACTGGCGCCGGAACCACCGAAGCCATCGCCGCACCCGTATGGACACCAGTCCTGACACCCGCGGCCACCGAACCACAAGCGACACCGGGCGGTTCCGCCCAAAGTGCTCCCGTGCCTGCCATCCAGCCAATCGGCTTCGCGGTTGTCGCCACGGCAAGCAGCGGAAATGGCACCGTGCTGTTCCGACTTTGGCCAAACGGCACGATCGAGCGGCGACTCATCAACTCCGCCGCTGGGCTCTCGTATCAGAACGGTTGGCAACCGCTCATCAACACCCCGTGATTCCGTCCACGCAATCCAAAAACACGCGCGCCCCAAGGTAAGCCTTGGGGCGCGCGGAATTCACTTGGTATCAATCAAGAATACGGACGCTGCAGGACTCAGCCCTTCGCAGCGACCGCCTTCTCCTTCGCCTTCTTGGCGAATGCAGTGCGCTTGTCCGCAACAGTGCGTCGAGTGGACTTGCGTCCCTTGACCTGCGGACCTTCTTCGCCACCAACCAGCTGCAGCATGACCAAGTCCGACGCATCGCCGAGGCGGCGCTTGTCGAGCTTGATGATGCGGGTGTAGCCGCCGGCGCGATCCTTATAGAGCGGAGCCACCTTGGTGAGAAGGTGCTGGATCAGGCGCGGCGCCTTACGGAGCTCGCCGAATCGATTGAACTCGATCTCGTCGGTCGCGGGAAGCTCCCAGAGTCGGCTCTGGGCAGTCTTGACCTCGTCCTTCGTGTTCGGGTCCGCAACCCACGCAAAGACCATGCGGTCAGTCAAGCGTGAGGTCAACTCGCGTCGCGATGCCAGCGTTGGACGCTTAGCGATCGTGATGAGTTGCTCGACGAACGGCTGAACGGCCTTCGCCTTCGGGAGCGTGGTGGTGATCTGTCCGTGTTCGAACAGACCGGCCGCTAGGTTCCGAAGCATGGAGCGACGGTGAGCGGACGTAACGTTGAGTTGGTAACCGGCAATACGATGACGCATGGTTGTTTCCTTTTAGGACCGGCTCAGCCCGCGGTCGGGGGCGTGAAGCCCTCCGGCAACGGCATTCCGAGATTGAGTCCCATGTCCTCGAGCTTCTTCTTAACTTCACGGAGACTCGTACGTCCGAACGCACGCAGTTCCAGCAGATCATTTTCAGTCTTG
>JBIKZY010000001.1:0-76506 GCA_044354475.1 Phycisphaerales bacterium | reverse complement strand
CACTGCGCGTCTTTGAGCTGGACTTTGAAGAGAACCTGCGCGTGGTCCGCGACTGCGTGAAGTACGGCAAGCGCCTGATCTTCCCAAGCACCTCCGAGGTGTACGGAATGTGCACCGACGAGCGCTTCGACGAAGATTCCAGCCCGTGCATCACTGGTCCGATTCACCGTCAGCGTTGGATTTACTCCACCAGCAAGCAGTTGCTCGACCGCGTCATCTGGGCATACGGAGCGCAGCGTGGTCTTCGCTTCAGCCTGTTCCGCCCCTTCAATTGGATCGGACCGCGCCTGGATTCGCTGGACTCCGCACGCGTCGGCAGTTCGCGCGCCATCACGCAGTTGATCCTCAACTTGGTGGAAGGCACGCCCATCCTGCTGGTTGACGGCGGCAAGCAGCGTCGTTGCTTCACTGATGTAGACGAAGGCATCGAAGCCCTGTACCGCGTGGTTGCCAACAAGAGCGGCAACTGCGATGGTGGCATCTTCAATATCGGTAACCCCGACAACGAAGCCAGCATCAAGGAATTGGCGGAGATGATCGTGGCGGCATTCGATAGCAATCCGCTGCGACCGTTCTACCCGCCGTTTGCTGGCTACCAAGAGATCGAAAGCGCGCGCTACTACGGCGCCGGTTACGAAGACGTGCAACATCGCCGTCCCAGTATCCGCAATGCGCAGCGTTCCATTGATTGGACGCCTGCCATCAGCACTCGCGAGAGCGTTGAGCGCACCGTCGACTGGTTCCTCCAGCAACACGCGCGCGAGAACGGATTCGTAGTGGATGCGGCCAACGCCACGCCACGCGCTCCGCGCACGCGCACTCCGGCCGGCTCGGCGTGACCGTCGCGCTGCGCATCGACGTGGACACATTCCGCGGCACCCGTGATGGGTTGCCGCGGCTCTTGTCCGCGCTGCAGCGCCGCGGTGTTCGCGCCACCTGGTTTGTGACGCTTGGACCGGACAACATGGGCCGTCACGTGCGTCGCCTGTTGAAGCCTTCGTTTGCACTGAAGATGCTGCGTTCCGGCGCGCCAAACCTGTACGGCTGGGATATCGCTTTCCGCGGCACGCTGTGGCCGGGCACGGTGATCTCCGAACATCTGGCCGACACGCTCCGCCTTCCGGATCGCGCCGGTCATGAGGTTGCGCTGCACGCTTGGGATCACCACCGCTGGCAGGTGGGCGCCGAGTCGCTCCCGGATGATGCACTGGACGCTGAGCTTGCCCGCGCCATCGCCGCGTTCACCACGGTCTACGGGCGCGCGCCGCACGCGTGCGCCGCGCCCGGCTGGCGCTGCGACGATCGCATCCTTTCGCTTCCATCATCACAAGCATTCGCGTGGCGCAGCGACGCACGCGGACCCGCCGTGCCGTTTGTGCCACGCATGCCAGGCGTGCCATCCATGCCATCCACGCCCCACCTCGGCCGCACGTTTGCGCAACCGCAGATTCCCGTCGATCTCCCCACCTATGACGAAGGCGTTGGTCGCGGCGCCGGCGCCGACGAGCGCTGGAACGACATGCTGCTCGCCCGCCTCGCCGACGGTGCACCGCACGTCCTCACCATCCACGCGGAGAGCGAAGGTGGCACCAAAGCCGCACTCTTCGAGCAATTCCTCGACCGCGCGCTTGCGGCAGGGCACCAATTCGAGCCACTCAGCGACTGGCTCACCCGCCAACCCGCTCCGCACCTCGGACGCGTTGCACGCGGAACCATCCCCGGCCGCGAAGGCTGGCTCTGCGTCGGCGGCTAGCATTCGCAGCGCATGGATGCACGGCGCAACTGGATCATCGGCATACTCTTGTTCTTGGCGCTGAGCGTCGCGGGATTAACCGTTCGTCCATTGGTCGTGCCGGACGAACCGCGCTACGGAATCATTCCGGCAGAGATGGTGGATTCCGGCAATTGGCTGGCGCTGCGCATGGCTGGCTTCGTTTATTACGAGAAGCCGCCGCTCGGATACTGGCTCACCGCCGCCAGCATGTCCGCCTTCGGTCAAAACGCATTTGCCATCCGCCTACCGAGCGCCGTCGCCACGCTGGTGGTTGCACTGGTCGTCGCATGGATGGCAGTGCGCATCACCGGCCACCGCGCAGACGGCCCACTGGCATTCATGGTGCAGGCCACCACACTGGCGCCACTCATCATTGGAACCGTCGCGCTGCTTGATCCGCCCTTCGCCGCGTTCGTTGCGCTCTCCATGGGTGCGCTCTATTGCGCGTGCACAGCAATCGGCCGCGCGCGTGCCGGATGGCTGGCGCTCGCCGGCGTCGCTGCCGGATTCGCGTTCCTCACCAAAGGGTTGCTGGCCTTCGCAATTCCCGGCGTCACCGCGCTGCTGTTCCTGGCATGGGAGCGGCGCTGGAAGGACATGCTCACCATGCCGTGGATTCCACTCGGCGCCGCCGCCGTCACCATCGCGCCGTTCGCATGGATGATCCACCGTGCCGAGCCGGGCTTCTGGGAATACTTCATCGTGGTCGAACATTTCCGGCGCGTTGCCAGCCCGGATTCCAATCAGCATCCGGAACCGTGGTGGACATTCGTAGTGTTGTTCCCGATCGGCGCCATGTTGTGGACACTTGCGTGGCCCAACGCATGGAAAGGTCTGCGCGATGCCACCGAATGGCGCAGTGGCATGCGCTTCATGGCCGCGTGGGTGATCGCACCGATCACACTTCTTTCATTGAGTAGCGGCAAACTGCCCACCTACGTGCTACCGCTCTTTGCGCCAGTCGCAGTGCTGGTTGCCATCGGGCTGCTCCGCGCCCGCGCCTCAGAGCGAGTTATGCCGGATCGCCTGGCAGTCTTTGCGCGCACGCTGGTGCGCATTGCCGCGGTTGCTGCGTTCATCATCGCCATCGCCGGTGGGCGCCGCTTCGGCATTCCCATCTTGTGGGATTCCGGTGAGTCACTGCGCTTCACGTACATCGGCGCCGCGCTCCTCCTGTGGGCGCAACTTGATGTGTGGAGTTGGAAGGCCACCGATCCGCGCACGTGGCTCCTACGCACGGCACTTGCTCCCGCGCCCGTCTTGCTTGTCATCCCATTCCTTTATCCCGAAGCCGCGCTCACCGCTATGAAGCATCCATGGCCGCTCTTAGAGCGCCACGCTGCAGAATTGCGATCAGCCAATGTGTTGGTGACCAGTGCAGCACCTGCGCACGCACTTTCCTGGGTCACCGGTCGCCGCGACCTGGTGATTGCCGGCCCGCCCGGCGAGTTTGATAACGAACTCAATCTTCCGCACGAGGAATCGCGCAAGATCGCATGGTCTGCCGTGGCGGCCAAGGTGCTTGCCACCAAAGCGCTCGCCCCTGCACAATCCATCGCCGTACTCGGTTCAACCCATGAACTCGAACGCTTGGCGCAGACTCCTGGACTTCCTGCAGCCGACAGCTCTGAGTCGGTCGGCCCCGTCACCATCATGTATTGGCGGTGATCAGCGTCGCGGGCGCGTGGCGCTCGGCCATAGCGGGCACGTTGGGTTGCAGCAGCATCACGGAATCCACCGTCAATCCCGGGCCAAACGCCGTGACTAACGCTGGTTGGGGCAGGGCGGATGGAGCAGCGCCGTCTGCAGCGCCCGCCGATCGCCACATCCGCTCCAGTACAAAGAGCACCGTTCCGCTTGACATGTTGCCATGCTCCCGCAACACCGCACGCGGAACCTCGGCACTCGGCTCACCCGCGCGCACCACGCCGGCACGCACGCATGCATCAATGATGCCCGCGCCGCCCGGATGCAAGATCACCGCCGCGTCCGGCCCCGCGAACTCACGCATGGCGTGTTCCACTGCTTCTGGAACCTCGCGCGCCAACGTCATGGCAAACCCGCTGTCAGTCACGGTCCACGTCATGTGATCTTCCGTGCCCGGAATAACGCGGCTGCGTCCAGCACCGATCGCCGCCATCGCCGCGCCCGGCAACTGCGCGCAGGAAATCACCGCCGCCGCCGCGCCATCAGCAAAGAGTGTGATCGCCACCAAGTTCTGTGGATCAGCATCGGGTCGAAAGTGCAGCGAGCACAGTTCCACGCACACCAAGAGAACGCGCGCCTCTGGATCGGCACAGGCCAGACCAGCAGCAGCACGCAGTCCGGTGACGCCGCCGAAGCAGCCCATGAATCCCACCTGCATGTGCCGCACGGAATCACGCATACCCATCGATTGAGCGATCGCCAAGCCAACGCCCGGCGAGCGAAACCCAGTGCAGGTGACGATGATCAGATCGGTGATGTCTTGCGCGCCAATTCCCGCGTTCACTAACGCCTGCCGCGCGGCGCGTTCGGCCAGCGGCGGCGCATGCACGTGGAACGCATGCATGCGCTCAGCGGTACTCATGTGTAACACATCAGCCAGCGGCAACACTGCGGCACGCTGTTCGATGCCGCTGCCAGCCACCACGCGTGCCAAGAATTGCTGCGCCGTGGATGAAAGCCCCAGACGCTCCGCTTGTTCTGCTGCAATGTCCGCTTGCGCGCGCACCAACGTTGGTGTTGCCACTCCCGGCGCGTGTAGCAATGGACGGGGTGTACTCACGCGCCCACCACTATTTCGCTGGCGCGTCGCGCAGCCCACGGTGCAAGTTTCACCGCCGCGCGTGTGGCGTGTGCCGCTACTCGTCCGCCGCGCAGCAACATGCCCACGCGCAAGTTGTGTGTTTGCGCGCGGCCAACCGTGGCGCGCCATCTCCGTTGGTATTCCGCTGCCGCCGCCGCGGTCCATCCGTCGCGGAAACACTCGCCGAGCAGCATGGCACCTTCGATCGCCCAGCCCATTCCTTCACCGGTATACGGCTCTGCGTAGCCCGCCGCATCACCAACCAGCGCCACGCGACCCGCCGTAACGGCGCGCGGTTGCCAAGGCAGTGGACCGCATGCCGCTTCCAACGCGGGCAGCGGTTGCGATGCTTCATAGTGCGCAAGAAACCGCGCCAACTGCGGCGCGCGCGTGGCCATCATGCGCAGCGCCTCCGCGGGCGCCGACGGCCAACGATCACCGCGCTCCACAATCGCCGCCATGTGCACCACATGCCCGCGCCGTACCAGGCCTAGGTACGCGCTTCCAAAGAGAATCAGTTCGATGGTTCCTGCTGGTGCCAACGTGTGGTCGTCAGTGCATTGTTCGAACGTAAAGCTCCAACCGGCGCGCGAGCCCATTGTCGTGGGCGCCAGTCCGGCGGCGCGCGCGATGGCGCTGCCCACTCCGTCCGCCGCCACCACCAGATCAAAGTGCACATCACGCGGCGCCACTGATGGATCGTTGAGCGCGGTGATGGTCACGACCGCTGGGGCGCCAATCCGCGCGCCGTCTACCGATGCGCTGGTCGCAAGCGCGCCACCCGCGACACGTCCGCCCACCTGCGCGCCGACATCTCCACCCGCTTGGATGAGCTTCGCTCCGCGCCCCGCGTAAATCGCGGCTCCCGCGCGGCGGGCCCCATCGCGCAACGCTGCATCGAACGCCGCGCGCGGCACGATCACGCCCGGCTGACCGCCAAACGCGTGCGTCCACACAGGGTGTGCATTCCCGGCCCGAGCGTCCAACATGCGCACCTCCCGCGTGGAACCGGCGCGTGCCTGCTCCAGCGCGTCCCCCAAGCCAAGCTCCGCGAGCCACGCCGCGGCGCGGGGCACCAGGCATTCGCCGCAGCACTTTGTCCGGGGCGCGGGCTGCCGCTCCAGAAGGGTCACCTGCCAGCCATGGCGGGCCAGAACGGCCGCCGAAACCGCCCCGGCCGGACCCCCGCCGACCACGCAGGCAGTGCGCGGAACCGGGGGCTGGCGGGTGTCAGGCATGGGGTTAACGATAGCCGCCACGCGCTGCAACGGGCGGTTGGGCCAACAATTGTCGGCCGGTTGGAGATTTATTCAGAATCCGTGATGGGTGGCACCTGCAGATTTCGTTCATAAGGGTGTCAGATGGATTCCTTCCCTTTCGGGGTCCTTCCGTCGTCGTTCGCTGAGTCGGAACCTTCCCCTTTTCTTGGTTCCGCCTCAATTCCTCGAATCACTCGCATTTCCTCTTGGAGCATTTTCATGACCCGAACCTACATTTCATCGTTGTGCGTCCTCGCATCGCTGACCGCAGTTGCCAATGCGGATGTCGGCGTAGTTGAGGCCACCGGCATGTTCCAACTCCCGGGCGGCAGCAGCAACACGTACGTGTCGGCCATCGGCGCAGGGCAGAATCCGCGCCTCAATGGTTACGACTTCGGCTCGGTCAACGCCCTCACTGGCCAGTCGCTCCTCCTGCAGAATTGGTATTTCGAGAACTATGCCTACAACGGAGGCAGCACTCCTCCCGGCGGTACCACGAACAATAACTGGCTTGACGGCGCCAACATCGCCTCACTGGTGGTGACGTTGTCACAGGGCTCATCGCAGCTCTCGAGCAACACCTACGGTCTCTATCAAACTGGCAACAGCGGCAACAACCGCTTCTGGCAGCTCGTTGCTGGCTACCAAGGCATGAATCTCGCCGCGGGTCTGCCCAACGGCAGCTACTCGGTGTCCTTTACCACTACCTACAACTTCAACCAGTACGACGGTTCGACCTCACAGGTGAATGGCACCACCACCACCAGTACTGGCACCTTCTCTGTTGTTCCCGCCCCGGGCGCACTTGCGCTCTTGGGCGTTGCTGGCCTCATCGGCACGCGCAAGCGTCGCTGACTGGCACGAAGTCGACTGCGGTCTTAGCGCATTCCTAGCGCAACAGTACGCACTTCGATGATGGTTCAAGCCTCTGCCTTTCGTTTGCATAGGTGACACAGGTCTTTCCCCGAATCCCCTAGTCCCCCTTACTTCTCAAACGATCGAAAGAACACTCAATATGAAGAACATGAACACAATGACGCTCTTGGCTGCTGGAACTTGCGCGATGGTCGCAGCGAGTGCGGCGAATGCGGCGGTCGTCGTCGGATGGTCGATCCCTGCAGCGCTGACAGGCACGCTGACAGGTGCAAATTACGCAGTCGGTGAAGCTAATGACGGTGCAAACAAGGTTGGTAGCAATCTCACCGGAGTCCATGCGTCGGCGTCAACAGTTTGGTCTAGCCCCTCTGGCAATGGTAGTACGAATTCATTCTCGAGCAACAACTGGGCTATCGGCGACTACTACCAAGTTTCGTTCGCCACAACTGGCTACCAGGACCTTTCTGTTAGTTGGGATCAGGCGCGCAGTGGCACAGGTCCTGCGACGTTTAAGTTCCAAGTCAGCATCAACAACGGCTCATTTACTGATGTAGTCGCTTCGTACACCGTTGGCGTCTCGACTAGCACGACTGCCTGGAATTCAACCACTTATCAAAGCTCGTTCACAACAACGCAGGCGCTCGCAGCGGGAGCGAATGATGCGGCAAATGTTCGAATTCGGTTCACCGCGACTGTTGCACCGACTGGTAGTTCCCCGGCTGGGGGTACTGGTCGAGTCGACAACATCGTTGTCTCTGGTACCGCCGTCCCCGCCCCCGGCGCCCTCGCGCTCCTCGGCGTCGCTGGCCTCGTCGGCTCACGCCGTCGTCGCTAAGCCTCGGCTTCGCTCTCCTTCGTCTCACTCTCCGCCGCGCGCCCCGTTCAGAGGCGCGCGGTGGTGTTTCACCGCCTCCACACACACTGGACTTCCACTCGAATCACGGACACACACACTCGTGCTACACCGCAACACGATTCTAAAAAGTATCTGTCAAACCCTGATGGATCACCGCCGTGATTTTCGTTCACATCAACAATAGCGGTCATTCCTTGCATTTCCTAGTCCCCCGTATCTCTCAAACGATCGAAAGAACGCTCAATATGAAGAACATGAACACAATGACCCTCCTGGCTGTTGGAACTTGCGCGATGATCGCAGCGAGTGCGGCGCAGGCCGGAATGGTGTATTGGGACATGGGCACTGCCAGCCCCACGTCCAACAACGTCGGCAACCTCACTGTCGGCGACCTGACGCAGGGCAACAACAACGGCTCCACAGTCATGATCACACAGACTGCGTCGTCGTCCGGCTACACGTTCGACCTCAATGGGACCTCGACCTCCGCTTCGGGTACGTTCATTGCGGGTGCAGCGGCTCGGACCGGCGCGCTCGTCACCGGCGAGAGTGGCAGCGCATACTTCCAGTTCACATTGACGGCGGATGCTGGATATTCTGGATCGCTGACCGCGTTGGGGTTTGGTACTCGATCAACCGGCACTGCTCCGGTCTCGTTCACCCTCCGCTCGAGCGCAGACGGTTACGCCTCCGATCTTGCGACTGCTACCAGCTTGTCCAACAACAATTGGTACTACAAGACCGCGCCGCTAACGACGGCGGCAAGTTTGACGGCAGCGACGCCCGTGACGTTCCGCCTGTACGGTTACGGCGGATCTGGATCCCCAAACACCAACTCGGCCAATTGGCGTATTGATGACCTGACGTTGACGGCAACCACCACCGCCGTCCCCGCCCCCGGCGCCATCGCGCTCCTCGGCGTCGCTGGCCTCGTCGGCTCACGCCGTCGTCGCTAAGCCTCGGCTTCGATCTCTTTCGTCTCATTCTCCGCCGCGCGCCCCGTTCAGAGGCGCGCGGTGGTGCTTTGTACCTCCACCTATGATCCCCACCCCGGCACCCCGCGCGTGCCGCTCCCCATGCTCCTCGTCGCCACTGATCTTTCCAAGTCCCACGGCCTGCGCGAACTCTTTCACGGGGTCAGTATCAGCGTGGCCGACGGCGACCGCGTGGGTTTCATCGGCCCGAACGGCGCGGGCAAGTCCACGCTCCTGCGCATGCTTGCCGGCGCGGAAGAGCCAGACGAAGGCATCGTGCGCACGCAGCGCGGCGCAGTGATCGTCTACGTCCCGCAGCGTGATGACTTTGACGATGGCCTCACGCCGCGCATGGCCGCGACCGCCGCCGCCATGAAGGCTGCGTCCGTGCACGGCGATCATCACGAAGCCGAGGTGCTTGGCAGCATGATCCTTGGCAAACTCGGCTTCCCCGAAGCGCGCATGGATGAACCCGTGGAGCGCCTCTCCGGTGGTTGGAAGAAGCGCCTCTCCATCGCCTGCGGACTTGCCGAAGCGGGCGGTACGCCAGACCTCTTGCTCTTGGATGAACCAACCAACCACCTGGACGTCGAAGGCATCCGCTGGCTTGAACAGTTTCTTTCACGCGCCTCCAACGACATTCGTGCCGGTGCGTGCGTCTTCATCACCCATGACCGCGCATTTCTTGAGCGCGTCGCCACTCGCGTGGTGGAACTGAGCCGCGCCTATCCGCAGGGCACGCTTGCCGCCGAGGGAAACTACTCAGAGTTCCTCCGCCGCCGCGGTGAATTCTTAGAAGGGCAAGCGCGCGCCGAAGCAGTGCTTGCCAACGAAGTGCGCATCGATGACGCCTGGCTCGGTCGCGGCGCCCAGGCGCGGCGCACCAAGGCAAAGGGCCGCATTGAAGACAGCGCAGAACGTCGCGAAGAACTCGGCGCGATCGCCGAACGCAACGCCGCCGCCGGAGCCGGTGGCGCGCGCGTTGACTTCACCGCTAGCGGTCGCCGTACGCGTCGCTTGGTGCATGCCACCGGTATTTCCAAGGGCTTTGAGGGACGAACACTCTTCCGTGATCTTGATTTGGAACTCATCCCTGGCGATCGCCTTGGTCTGATGGGTCCCAACGGCAGCGGCAAGACCACACTGCTGCGCATCTTGTGCGGCGACCTTGCCGCCGACGCCGGCACCGTGCGCTTTGCAGATCCAAAGCCGCGCATTGTGGTCTTGCGCCAGCAGCGCACCGACATTCCGCCCGACACATTGCTCCGCGATGCCATCTGCCCGCACGGCGATGTTGTTGATTTCCAAGGTCGCCCCATGCATATCACTGCATGGAGCCGTCGCTTCCTGTTCAAGGACGCGCAACTGTTGCAGACCATCGGCACGCTCTCGGGCGGCGAACGCGCACGCGCGCACATTGCCGCCATGATGCTTGAGCCCGCCGACATCTTGGTGCTTGACGAACCCACCAACGACCTTGATATCCCCACGCTCGAAGTGCTTGAAGAAGCCGTCGAATCATTCCCAGGCGCCGTGCTGCTGGTCACCCATGACCGCACCATGCTCAAGCGGCTTGCCAAGACCATTGCGGTGATCGGCGCCCCCGATGCATCGGTTTCCGTGGTTGCCAGCCTTGATCAGGCGCTCGCATCACTTGAACGCGCCGAACGCAGCGTGCAAGAACGCGACCGCGCCGCGCGCAGCACTGCCCCCGCAGCGCAGTCACCCGCCGCGGATGTATCCAGCCAACGCCGCCGTCTGAACTTCAAGGAGCAGCGCGAGTTTGACGGCATGGAAGCCGCCGTTGAAGCCGCCGAACGCGCGCACGCCCTGGCTGAAGCCCGCGTTGGCGAACCCGGCATCGCCGCCAATCACGCCAAGATGGCCGCCGCCTGCCAAGCGCTTGAAGTGGCGCAACTGGCGGTCACCACGCTCTACGCGCGCTGGCAGGAATTGGAATCAAAGCGCGGCGGGTGAGTGGGGCGCCTCAACCTTCCAGTATTTGTCCGGTTGTGGCAGGAACAGGCATCAAATTGCGGCGGGTGAGTGAGCAGGAAGCGGGTGCGATCGGTGCGCCTCCCTACCAATGCAATCATTTTCACGCATTTATCTGTACATCCGCCGCAATGCAAGTAAATTTCCCCGTATGAAATCAGCCGCTCAAACGATTGGTCGGCTCGCTCCTGAGCAACTCCTAGCCGCTCAGCAACAGGTGCTGGAACAAGTCGCGAGTGCTGCGCCGCTCTTTGACACGCTCACCGCCATTTCGCGCTACTCCGAAACGTCCATCCCAACCATGATGGCCTCCATCTTGGTGTACGACGAAGCCACGCAATCGTTGCGCAAGGGTGGATACGGCTGTCTGCCCGCCACCTTCGCTGCCGCAGTGGATGGAATGGTGCCTGGTCCCGCCACCGGCAGTTGTGGAACCGCCGCATTCCGTCGCGAGCGCGTCATCAGTGAGGACGTTCGCATCGATCCACTCTGGGGCGCGTTCCGCGAATTTGCTGCCTCCTACGGTATTCAGTCGGCGTGGTCGTCGCCCATCTTGGGTGCTGATGGACGCCTCTTGGGCGTGTTCGGCATGTACTACGGCGATTGCCGTGCACCGACTACGGAAGACTTGTCGTTTGTTGACCACTTCGTCCACCTCGCCGCCGTTGCCATTGAGCGCCATCGCGTCGATGCGGATCGCGATCATCAGACCACGCACGACAGCCTCACTGGTCTTGGTAATCGTCGCAAGCTTGAGCGTGAGGTTGCACGCCTGGTCGCCGATCCAACCACAACGCCGCGCTGCATTGCCATTGTTGATCTTGACCATTTCAAGATGCACAACGAGAACCTTGGCCATCGCGCCGCGGACCTACTTCTACAGGACGTGGGCGCGCGTATTGCCGAGGCCGCTGGTGTTGGTGACCTGCCAATTCGTTTCGGTGGCGATCAATTTGTCCTGATTACGCCGGCCAACAATGAGGCCATGCACGCGCGCTTCAGTCGGTTGATTGCGTCATTTAAGCAGCCATTCATTGCTGACGGGCTACCCATCCGGCTTTCGGTTTCCGCTGGCATTGTTGAGTGGGATCCGTACACCACCGACTTTGAGGCCGCCCTTTACCAGGCTGAGCAAGCATGTATCGCCGCCAAGGATCGCGGCCGTGATCGGTGGGTGGCGTTTAGCGCCGAAGATCGCCAGCTTGCCAACGAGCGCCGCCGCGTTGCGCGCGTTCTCGCCGATGCCATTGCCGCGGACAAGGTATTCACTCACGTTCAGCCGATCATCGACCTCGCCACCGGCGCGCCGGTGGGGTTTGAAATGCTCGCCCGCCTCGCGGATACGCCATCAGGCGTGATCATGCCGTCGGTGTTCATTCCGATTGCCGAAGAAAGTGCGCTGATCGATTCCCTGGGAATGAGTGTGCTCCGTTCCACATGCCAACTCTTGGCGTCGACTGGTTCGCAACTTGACGGCATGACTGCCAATGTCAATGTGTCGCTCCGCCAGTTGATGCGCGACGGATTCCCAAAGGCTGCCGCTGCCGCCGCTGCAGAGTCCGGCGTTGCACCCAGTCGCCTGTGCCTGGAAATCACTGAGAGTCAGTGGCTTGACAGTGATGGTCCAGCGCGCAGCGCGCTGCTGGAACTGAAGGCGATGGGATTCCGCCTCGCACTTGATGATTTCGGTACCGGCTACGCATCACTCCGCCTCCTGCAGAGCGTTCCGTTTGACGTGGTGAAGATTGACCGCAGCTTCACGCAATGCCTTGGCGACAACGGTGCTGGCACCGCGCTGTGCGAGGCAGCACTTCGCATGGCCGCTGCGTGCGGCATGCGCGTCAC
Source organism: Phycisphaerales bacterium (assembly GCA_044354475.1). Taxonomy (GTDB): domain Bacteria; phylum Planctomycetota; class Phycisphaerae; order Phycisphaerales; family SM1A02; genus UBA966. The sequence goes on along the minus strand of JBIKZY010000001.1, from coordinate 64,139 downwards.
CGCTGAAGGCGTGGAGACGCAAGAACAAGCAGACTTGCTCCGCGTCATGGGATGCCAGCAAGGGCAGGGCTACTGGTGGTCGCGCCCACTGCCGTCGGCCGATGCCATCAAGTGGATTGAGAAGCGCCAAGCGCAGCCGGCTTACTGACTTGATCCCGCGCGCGACAGGCGCCGCACCCGCGCGCTGTGAACGAAGCACCCAAATGAAAGGCGCCCTCCGCATCACTGTGGAGGGCGCCTTGTTTGTTACTTGCAGGGAACTACTTACTTCGCCAAGCCAGCATCGATCGCTGCGCGCAGACCCTTGTCACCATCTGGTCCAAAGCCCACTTCGATCTTCTCAATCTTGCCGTCCTTACCAATCACGATCAAGGTGGGAATGCCAGAGATGCCGTAGGCAACGGCCAAGTCATCACCCGCTAAGAGGCACCCGTAGGTGAAGCCCTTGTCGGTCATGTACTTCTTGCCAGCGCCTTCTTTTCGCTCAAATGTATTCACGCCGAGGATGACTACATCCTTACCCTTATAGTCCTCGCTGATCTTCTGAATAGAAGGCATAGCCTTCACGCAGGGTCCGCACCAGGTGGCCCAGAAGTCCAGCAGCACAACCTTGCCCTTCAGTGATGCAAGCGTTACTTCCTTGCCAGCAAGGTCCATGAGCTTGAAGTCCAAGGCGGCGTCGCCGGCCTTGACCTTCATCTCTGGGCCCTGTTGATCAGGCGCAGCGGCCAAGTCCTGCTTCTTGTAGCCAGCAGGAGTAGCGGTCGAGAAGGTCTTCTCGTCCATGGTTGGGTCGGCCTTGACACCGCTGAACGTGGCAGTGGTGTTCATGCCGGACATGGCTTCTTCGCCAGGAATCTCCGCTGCACTTGCAACGCGGCGGGGCAGTCCATCCGTACGAGCGAACGCGATCGTGTCAGTGATGCGCATTTCACTCGCTGGAAGCGCCTTGCCGTCATCATCCTCCATGCCTTCAAGCTTCATGCTGCGCACCACCTTCACTACATCGCACGGCGTGCCATCCAAGGTCTCTTCGCCGACGATGGTTGCGGCAACCATCTGCGGCATGTCCTCTGGGCTTCCACCCATCGCGGCCATATCCATGCGGTTCTCGATGTACCACTGCGGCAGTGCCGCGGCGCGCTGGCCGAGCATCTGGAACCCCTGTGTATCGGAGAAGGTATAGCTCTTCTTGGCCTCGTCAATCATGACGGCGCCCTTGCCATCGAACGCGAAGCGCATCTGCGGCTTGCCATCCTTCAAGGACTCAAGCACCACGCGACCGAACGGAGCGGGTCCACCACCGTCATTCTTAAAGTCAAGCACCACGTGCGACTGGCCATCAAGCCCCGGTGGCAACATGCTTGGGTCCACGCCCGCGACCTTCATCTCAGCAATCATTTCGATGCCCTTCAACTTCTTGACGGTCTCAACGCCGCGGTCGTGGATCGCCTTCGCCTTGGCATCGATCACGTCGACAGCCTTGGGGGCTTCGGGCGTGCCGGGAGCCTTGGTCTTGGTCATCATCGGAAGCCTCGGGACGCCTTGGGCGGGGGCTCCGGGCGCCGTGTCATCGGCGGTAGCGGGTACGGCGCAGGTCAGCGCCATGGATGCGGTAAGTAGGAGCGACGCGGAAATGGAAAGTGGTGCTTGAAGCATGCCGGGACGATACCCTTTCAATGATGATTCGGCGCCCAGGCCCCACTGCCCGTCCACTCTTAATAGCGGTCTCACTGGCTGGAATTGCCGCCGGCGCCGTCATGGTTGCCCGTGGATTTCTGCCAACACGAACCCTCGCGCCCGCGCCCGCCGCTCCAGTCATTGCCTTCGAGCCGGCCACGCTGCAGATGGGCGAACTCATAGCCGAAGCACCCAAGACAGTCGCAGTCACGCTTCGGAACATTTCTGCACGAACCATTCGAATCACCGCCGCGATCGCCAACTGCGGATGCACAACATCAACGTTCCCTGCGGACCCCATTCTTGCCGGCGGCACCGCCGAGGCACTCGTCACCGTGAAGGCTCCGGTCACGCAGGATGAATCGCTGATGAAGTCGGTGACCTTTGTGGTGGAGGGCGCGGAACCGGTTTCGCTCACCGTGCTTGGTCACGTGATGAAGTCGGCACCCGGCACCGTTGCACCGCCGACAACGGTTGACTCGGTGGAAGAGTTGGCGCTCGCCGATCGTCCGACTGTATCGCAGCCAGCGACGCCGACTATCCCCGCGCCCGTCACGCCCGTCACGCCCGCGCAGCCACTCGCCGCCGCACCGACGACGAAGCCCGCAACACCTGCCGCGCCCGCAGCGCCGCCCGCACAGCGCCCCATCACCTTTGCGCGCGTCAATCCACCTATTCAGCCTGGCGCTCGGGTTTCATTTCCATCATTCGCGTCATGGGTCAAGGGCACGCCGATCACTTCATTCACGCCGGGCAAGGTGTACGTCTTTGAGTTCTTCAGTACGTCGTGCTCGCACTGCAAGGAATTTGCAGAACTGATCACTCGCTTGGCTCGCACCTACGGAGCGCAGGGCGCGGAGTTCATTGCCATTACTGATGAGGAAGCGCCCATCGTCAAGGCATGGCTTGCCCAACCCGGGAAGCTCAATGAAGTGCCGTATTCAGTGGTCTCTGATCCGGATCGATCAGCCATGATCACCTTGCAGAACGGCACGTTTCGGAACTTCAATCCACGCTTCTTTGTCATCAAGAACGGCATCGTGCAGTGGTTTGGCCATCCCAAGGAGGCAGAGGAGCCGATCGCAAAGGTGGTTGCTGGAACATGGGATCCTGAAACGGTCCGTGCCGCGGCGATCACCGACTCCACTGTGTCGCGCGCCAAAGATCTCTTAGACCGCGTCGCGCGTGACTGTGACAAGACCGGCGATTGGACGCCCATGTTTGCAGCGCTCGACGCGGTACGCGCAGTGATTCCGGAACGCGCGGGCCAGTACGACGCGCAGCGTTTCGTCATCATGATTGGTCTTGGCGATATGCCCGACGCCGGCTACGAATTCGGTCGCCGCATTGCCAAGGAGTATGCGCAAGACATGCTCACTACGCGCTCCTTAGCGCGGGCGATTCTGAATTCGCCGTATGCCAAGCGACGCGATATTGACTTCGCCATGGAACTTGCGGTGACAGCCGACACACTGGCCAAGGGTGAAGATGCGCGCGCCGCCGATACATTGGGTCTCGCCTGGTTCTCGAAGGGCAATCGAGAGAAAGCCATTGAGAATGCCGAACGCGCGGTGAAGCTTGAGAAAGACCAGAAGACCCGCGAGCAGTACGAACAAGCGCTGCAGAAATTCCGCACTGGACCCCCCGGTCCCGAGCCCACCAAGCCACGCCCGGTTCCCGCCACGGCTGCTCCAACTGCAGCGCCAGCGCTTCCGAACCCCGGGTAAGTGCGCCGCTACGGCTCTACTTCTTCACCCGCACCGTCACCCGTGCGAATCTGCAGCGAAACATCTCGCTTGCGAATCGCCTGTGAGAAGTCATCCATCCCAGCATGCTTGGCGTCGTCAGTGATATCGGCCTGCTGTTTCGCGTCCGCAAAGCTTGCGGCAGACCTCACCCATCCGTCATCCCATGCCTGTTGTTCCCACGTTCCGTTCAGTAGCAACCGTGGTGACGGGAACATCGGAATTTGCTGACCAAACGCGGTGCGCAGGATGTCCACGCCGCAACTCTGTGTGATGGCGTTGTACCAACGCGGCCCATGCGCCACTTGAATCGAACGTAACGCGTAGCGCTCGAACAAAATACGCGCATTCTCTTGTGTGCACTCAATCCGATAGCGGCGTACGGTTTCATCTCGAAAGTTTGTGCGCACGCGCACGACATCCCGCTCATCCGCCCACACATAGATCAGCGTGTATTGCCGAAATAATCCACCCACCGCGGAGTATTGCTGGCCAACACGCTTGCGCGCCTCAATAGATGCGGCCAAGTACGTCATGGTTCCATCGGCGCGCTCAAAGCCGAAACTGACAAAGTTGTGACAAATGCGCTGCGGCCCCCAGAACGAAAAGAACAAGTCCACCGTGCGCAGTCGTGATAGGTCATAGGTGCGCTCCACCCAGACTTCTTCGCAGTCGGTGTCACTGCTGCGGTATCGGAAGTTTCGAATACCCGACACTGTCACTTCGTCGCCAGTCACTGCGAACGTCGCAGTGTCCTGTACGTCGGGTTGCCAGTCCGCCTGTGCTGGTGCCGGGACGAACCAGAACCACGTGATTACCGAGCCCCACAAGACGACCAATCCCATCCATCGCACCACCCGTGCGCGCGCGAATCTTGGCAGGTGTCCAGCCGCCAGCGCCCCGCACGCCAGCGCACATGCAGCGCCCATGGACCACGTGATGGCAGAAGGTCCATCGGGGGCGTATCCAATCGCCACGGTGCACCACGTAGTGAGCGCTAGCCACAAGAACCCCAGCGGTATTCGCCACACCACGCCAAACCCGTGGTGAATGACGCGATGACGCCTTGTTGCAGGAGCGTCAAGCGGCGGTGGTACGGGCAATTTGGAGTTCATGACGGTGTGGAGGAAGTGGTCGTTCGATAGAGCAGGGCGCCTGCAACTGGCACGCCCACCGCCAACAAGTTCCACGTCCAGTGTGGCAAGTTACCGCTGGCGTATACCTCGCCGCACGCCGCCACGGTTCCCACCAGCGTTCCGGACACCACGGAAATGGCGCCAGCCACGGAATGCATACGTGGACTCCGTCTCCAGCACGCAACCAAGGCAATACTTCCAGCAGTCCCCGCCACGGCCACACACATGACGGCAAGCGATGGGAATCCCGTCATCACCGCACACACCGCCATGCCGACGCAGGACATCGCTAGCGCACCCAGCGCAGTGCGCAGCCCACACATGGCGATCGCGCCGGATGACAGGGCGCACACCACAGCGAACAATGCGCGGCTTCCGTTACTTGCCCCAGGAAATGCAACGAACACCGCCACGCCGCACGCCGCGAGCAGCGTGGCGGTCATCACTATCGCTTTGCGTTGTGCCGGCAGTGCAGCCGTCAGCAGCGCCAGCGTCGGCGACACAATCGCCAACAGCAATGCAACCAGCCCAAGCTGGTGCCAACGCTCGAACGGCGCGTCATCATCTTTCAATTCAACCGGCAATTGCCGTAGCAGTGCAGGCAGATCGACTTCGCGCACAAACGCGATGAGAAATGCAATCGCTATGCCGTATGCCACGCAGCATTCAATGATGGCCGCTCGTTGCCGGAGCGGACCAAGCAGGGCGGCACCGGCAACGCCGCTCCCCACCAGTATTGGTAGCAGCACCACGCTGACCAGGTAATTCACTGCGCCGTTCCGCCAACGGCATCGCCCTCAAGCGCAATGATCAGTTTCACTTCATCGCCAAGCGCCTTGGCTGGTTTCTCAATGCCCCACTTCATGCCAAAGTCACTGCGCTTGAGCGTGAGGTTGCATTCAAACCCCACCTTGGTACCCGCCGGGCCCGTGCCAATGCCGGTTGCCACGCAGTCCACCTCAACGGGTTTGGTCACACCGTGGAGGGTGAGATCACCCTTCACCATCCAGTGCCGATCGCCAGCAGCAGTGGCGCCCGTTGACTTGAAGGTGATGGTGGGGAACTCCTTCGCATTGAAGAAGTTGGGTCCCTGCAGATTGCCATCAAGCCTCTCGCTGCCCGTATCGGCGTTGGCGATCTTGGCTGAAATGTCAAAGGTGGGCGCCGCGGTCGGTTCCATCGTCCACTTCACCGTGCCCTCAAGGGCATTGAATCGCCCCCAGAAGAGTCCCGCCTCCAAGTGTTGGATGCGGAACAGTGCCACCGAATGCACCGGATCGAGCGTGATGGTTGCCGGATCCGCCGTCCGGCTCGGCGCAACTGCCATTCCAAGCGACAGAGCGGCCATTCCAAGCGCTGCGGCGGTGAGTGTGGCGAATCGGATGCGCGGCTGAGCGTGGTTCAGGGTCATCCGAGCACTTTACGAGCCCCGCAGCGGTCGCGCCGCCGTTCCGTGCAGCGCAAGCGAAGCAAAAAATGCTCTTGGCTCTTCAGATATTCACTGTGGAGCGTTTCGCCAAACATTGATTTAAGGATGTTTCGCGCTTATTTATCAGTCACTAAACAAAGTTCATTTCTTTTCGCACCAGCGTGATGGGTAGCACCCGCCATTCTCGTTCTCGTACTTGGAGAAAGTGATCAGGGCATGAATCCCGCTTCCGCGGATTCATGGGTCACCAACAGTGTTGCTCCCCCAGCACTGTGTTTGAAGTCTTCCTTGTTCCTGTTCCTGTTCCTGTTCCTGTTCCCTATTTCTTTCGGAGCCTTACTTATGTCTTCCCGCGCCCTTATCGCATCCGTTATCGCCTTGACCTCCGCTGGCTATGCCACTGCGGGCGTGTCATCGATCTTCTACACCGTTGATGCCGCTGCCTGGGCCACCTACTCCACAAGCCGTGGAGCGTCCATCAGCACCGAGAACTTCAACACTGTGTCGAGCGGTTTCTACGGATCCGGTATTGCCGGCTCAACCGCCGGTATTTCTTGGACCGCCAACGCCAGTGGCGGTGTTGACGCATCGGCGGGCCTGGTGACCACCGCCAACGCCTCGAACACGCTCAACTTCGCCTTTGCACCTGGCGTGAACGGCATCGGGGGCAACATCTACGGAACTAACTCCAGTTTCGCCGCTGTCCCGGCCACCATCATGGTGGCCCTGTCCGATGGCACTATCTACTTCGGCTACTCAAACGGACCCTCGGATTTCATTGGCTTCTACTCGACGGGCGCCACCATCTCGAGCCTCTCAGTTACGGCGGCAAACAACCCGAGCAGTTCGAACCCCATCTATGCCACCGCGGACAACCTCTACTTTGCAGCAGTGCCGGCACCTGGTGCCGTAGCGCTGATTGGACTCGCCGGACTGGTTGCTCGACGTCGGGAGCGTCTTGTCTGACCGGGCCTCGGAATAGTTATTGGTCACTACAGGCACATCCCCGCCCAGCGCGAACGCGCTGGGCGGGATTTCTTTTGCGGCAGAAACTGAATCAATATTTATGCGTTATCCAGAGTTCTTTTCTCGGCATTGCTTGCATCGATCCGATGCCGGGGCATATTGATCGTGTCGGTGTGCAAATGTTGGAAAGGTGCATGTTCTCCCAAACGTGCAGTTACGCGTCTCCTGCTCGGATTTGCTTGCTTTCCCATTTCGTTCCCGTTTGAAGTTTCCCTAGTTCCCCTTATTCGGAGTTTCCTCAATGTCAATTCGAATCGCTCTCTCAGCCGCGGCTATGACCGTAGTGATGACCCAGGCCGCCTCTGCTGCCATGGTCACTTTCACCAACGCCACACTGTGGAACGGCTTCTCAGTCGCCCAGGGTGCATCCGTTGCGACCGAAGATTTCAACTCGTACAACGGCTTCTATGCCAACGGCCTCACCGGTAATACCGGCGGGATCCAATGGACAGCCAGTGCGCCGGGAAACCTCTATGCAGGTTCCGGCTTCATGTCCACCAACAGTCCTGAAGCGCTCCTCACGTTCAACTTGTCGCCAAGCGTGCAGGGAGTTGCCGGCAACTTCTTCGCGACTGACGCCAGCTTCGCCGTCCTCCCCGCCATCATTGGCGTGCAACTTGCTGACGGTTCGGCCTACGTGGGCTACGCAGCATCCGCCGCTGACTTCGTTGGGTTCTACTCAACCGGTGCTGCTATCTCCAGCATCTCCGTCTCGGTGGCAGGCAACTTGCCCGCTGGAACCCACTTCGCCACCGTTGACAATCTCTACTTCGCAGTGCCAGCTCCAGGCGCAGTAGCGCTCATCGGCCTCGCCGGTCTCATCGGTGGTTCGCGCAAGCGCCGCTAAGAGAACTGCGGAACTCACGGAAACACAACAGGGGCGACCATCACGGTCGCCCCTGTTTCATTGAGCCCCTGTTTCATTGAGCCCCTGTTTCATTGAGGCCCTGGTTGATTAAGGCCCTGTTTCATTAAGGCCCTGTTTCATTAAGGTCCTGTTTCATTGAGGTCCTGTTTCATTTGCGTAGGGCGGCAGCCTGAGTCCATCAGGCTGAGTGCGTCAGACGGGCTGCGTTCGCGGGCGCGTTGCCAGTGACACCAAGATGCCGGCTACCGCGCCCAGCGGGATGGTGACCAACGCGGGCTGGCTAAATGGCATCCACGCATCGGCGCCAGGAAGACCGTAGACCTTCTCAAACGCATCCTTGGAAAGCAGCACCCACACCAAGCTGGAGGACAGCCCCACGATGATGGCGGTGGCAATGCCCTCCTGAGTGGCGCGCTTCCAGAACAGTGCCATCAGCAGCGCTGGTAGGTTGGCGCTGGCAGCAATATTGAATGCCCATCCCACCAGGAACGATGCATTCAGGTCTTTGAACAGCAGCCCAAGAATCATGGCGCACGTGCCCAGCGCCAACGCTGCAATACGCGCGATGCGTACTTGTGCGTGATCATCCGGCGTGCGACCGAGCACGGTGATGACCAAGTCGCGCGCCACAGCGCCGCTACCCGCAAGCACCAACCCACTGACCGTTCCAAGCACCGTGAAGAACGCCACGCTGGAAATCAGCGCAAAGAGCACGCTGCCAAAGCTGCGCGCCAAGAGTGGCGCAGACATATTGCTATCGGAGGTGTCCAGCGCGCCACCAGTCATGGCACCAAGACCCAAGTACAGCGTCAGAATGTAGAACGATCCGATGGCGCCAATGCCCACCACGGTGCTGAGCCGCGCACTGCGTACATCGGACACGGTGTAGTAACGGATCAAGATGTGCGGCAGGCTGGCCGTCCCTAAGAAGAGCGCCAGCATCAGTGATACAAAGTCAACGCGGTCCATCACGCTTCCAGAACGCAAGCCCCTGAATGCGGGGCTGTTTCCTGGTTGGAGCAGCACATCACCATGGATCGTCTCCGGGGTAGCCATACTGTGCACGGCGCCGGTTTCATCCTTGGCACTGATAGTGCGCCACGCAGCAATGTCGCTTGCGGAGAAGACGCGTAGGAAGTCGATCGGGCCGAGTGGACCAGTGCGCGCGCCTTCGGTACGTACCAGTCCATCCGGATCCACTGCGAAGATTGCCCCTTCGCCTGGTGGACCTTCTATGATGGCCCACGCGGGCAGTGCAACCACGGATCCAACGTTGCGCGCGGGTGCCTCGCGCGCCGGTCCTGACGCGCGTACTTCAAATCCGCGCCCCAGAATCAGTGCAGCAAGAATGGCGCACAAAGAAAGCAAGAGTCCGCCCTTGATGAACTGCACCCACGTGGTACTGACCATTCCGGCGGTAGTCACGATCACCGTCACTACCACGCCCACCAGTCCAACTCCCACCCATGATGGCAGCCCCAGCAATGGTTTGATGAGTGCACCCGCGCCCACCATTTGCGGGATGAGATAGAAGAGGCTGACCAGTAGCGTGCTCACAGCTGCAGCAAGCGTGACCAGGCGTGAGCCGAATCGTGCATTGAGTGCATCTGCAAACGTGTACTTACCAAGCCGACGAATGGGTTCTGCAACCACTAGCAGTGCCACGATCCATCCAGCCAGGTATCCGATGGAGTAGAGGAAGCCGTCATAGCCCCAGAATGCAATCAGTCCGCAGATACCCAGGAAACTGGCGGCGGAGAGATAGTCGCCCGCAAACGCAATGCCATTCACAAACCAACCGATTTGCCCGTGCGCTGCAAAGTAGCCCTTGGCACTTGATGCGCGGCGGCCGAGCAGTGAACTCAGTACCAGTACGGCCACAGTGAAGGCGCCGAAGACGCCAACGGAAACCCAGTCGGTGGGGATGGTGTTTGCCAGCATGTCAGGCTTGCTCCGGAAGGCGAAGTGCAGCCAGCGCAATAACGAAGGCCAGCACGATCAGTGCAAATCCCCACACCACTGCAAGATTGATGCCACCGATGACGGTGGTCGCCAACAGTGCTGGCGCACTGACTGCTACGCCAATGAATCCGCCGTATGCAGCGATGTACAGGGACAGCAGCGCCCAGCGTTTCCAATCACGTCGATGCTGGTGGCGATTTGGAGTGCTGGTTGAGGAACGCGCTGCTGGTTGGTCTGGCACGGTGCGGAGGATAGGAGCGAACCCGGGTGATGTGCCTGCTCTGCCCATGAAAGAAGTTCGCTGCTCGAGGGGTGGCCTCGAGCAGCGAACTTGTTAGTAGCAGTGAAATGGAGCGCTTCGGTCAGACTGGGCAGTTGCCCCAAGCACCGAGCATCAGACCAAGGTCAGCACCGTTGACCACGCCGTCGAGGTTCAAGTCAGCAGCACATGGGCTGGATTGGCATGGGCCCCATGCGCCGAGCATCAGACCAAGGTCGGCACCGTTGACCACGCCGTCGCGGTTCAAGTCAGCAGGGCAGGCCGGAGGTGGCGGAACGTTCGGTCCAACCACTCCGAGCAGGTCAAGCATGAAGCGCGATGGACGGTTGTAGAACACAGCGACGCCCGTCGCGGCTGGGGTCCAGGTGTACGCCGGGGTGAAGGTGTAGGTGGTGAGCACCCCAGCATCGTCCATAGCGAAACTATTAAACGAGGCGCCGTACGCTGGAGTGAACCCGGTGATTGGGCCGTTGTTGCCGAACAGTGCGTCGGCGTCACCGAGGAAACGAGCACCCACCCACAGTCCGCCCAGGTTGGCGTTCGCAGGATTGTCGGTGTTCAAAGCAACTACTGGCGCCGTCGCTGGGTTGCTCCACGTCCAATCGATGCGATCCGTCCTGGCCGTTTCGGACGCTGCAAGCTGGAACGTCTGGGTTGCCACCACATCGCCAACACCGTAGGTGCCAGCAACTGCGTCCCAAGTCATCTTGACCAATGCCAGTTCGACGCCGACGGCCGGAGCCGGAGTCAGGGCCGTGCCGCCGCGGTAGACGTCCATCGACACCTTGTTTGGGGTCAGGGCATCGCCAGCATTGGCTCGCACGAAGGCGCTGTTGTAGAACCACTTGGAACCAACGCCATCGAGCGCATCGGTCGGCTTCCAGTACGCGCCGGTTTCAAAGACTTTGCCGTACACAAAGTTTGGGGGCGGGGTGACTGAATCAGTCACCAAACCGTTCACGTTCACGGAGAAACGAGCTTGGTTCTCGCGGGTCACGCCGTCAGTACCGACGGTGGTGCCAAAGTAGAAGTTTGCACCCCAACCCGTGTTGGTTGGGTCATTGATGCCGAAGTTGTTGTTGGAACGACCAAGGACGGGCTCAGTGACGACGCGCCATCCGTTGGTACTGCTGCTCGACCCAGCGCCGGTGAAGCGGACGCCAACCCAGAAGCCGGCGTAACCATTGGCGCCGTTGGTAACGGTCTGCAGGTTCACCACTGGACGAACCGCTGGGTCAGCATCGCCCCATGACTTGGAAACCACTTGCGTGAGCGAGGTGGTGGACGCGGCTAAGTCCTGCGTGAAGGTCTGGACCACATTGCCAAGGTTGTAGTTGGTGCCGTCGAAGGTCATCTCCAGGATGGTGACTTCCACGGTCACTGCCACTGCTGGCGTTGCGACGCTGCCAACGCGGCGGATACCGACGCTGGCTTGGTTCAGTCGGAGGGTCGACCCGCCGTTTGATGTCACGTACACCGGTGCGTAGGCAGTCGCGTCGGGGCGACCGGTCGGGTAGGTGGTACTGGTTGAATTGACGTTGTATCGCGTAGAAGTATCCGGTCCGGCAGTAAACACTGGTGGATCCAACTGCGCCTGCGCCGAAGCGGCAAGACACGCGGTGGCGAGAACGGCGATGGAAGACTTGAAGATTGACATCCTGGAGAAGTTCCTTGTCTAATAAAGATGATGACGGGCAGGCGATCTGCTCGCTTCACACATGTGTCCGGGGTCTACCGAACAGTCATTTGGTCACCACGCGCACCGAAATTGCGTGGCAATTGTCAGACTTTCACTAAGACGAAAGGTAGCGCGGATGTGCCCGTCAACAAGCAGCAGATCGGGAGTTTTTCAATAATTGCAGGGGTATTGACGTTGGAGTGTCGTTTGTTGGTGGCAATGACCATGGGTTCGAACCGGGCCGGGGTGACGGGCCAGCTTCGGGAAGTGTTTTCAGAAATAGCCGCTTTGAATGAATCCGGCACCCGGAGGCAGCGAAACCGCACCGTGGGCCTTTGCTGAGGTGGCTATCTCTCACGCAATTTTGTTCTGATAACCCGCACCCCATACCCAATCCCCACCTCATATGTCTACCCACACCTCCCCTGATGGCACCCTTCCTTCTTGGACGGCAGTCCAATGGGACGCCATTTCATCCGCCCATCGCCTGCAACTGCTGCAATTCATCGAGGGGGCTGGTCGCGCCACCATCAAGGACCTGAGTGGATGGACCGGGCGGACCGGCACTTCGCTCTATCCGCATCTAGAGATTCTAGAGGCCGCGCAGTTGGTGGCGGTGGAGATTGAAGTTGGTAAGGGACGCCCGCGGCGCGTGTTCAGGCCTGGTGCAGCCGTCGCTTGGAATCGACAGTCCACTGAACAATCAAGCGATGGTCATTCGTCCATTTCCTTGGGCGCGCAACTTCTTAGTGATCTTGCCCTGCGCCTGCGCCGCTGGGGTAAGGCGCGTATGAAAAAGGCGGTTGAGGCACGCGACCTGCGTAATGCTGCGTTGGTTTCGGAAACCACGTGGCTTGATGACCAACAACTTCAGGAAGTCAACGCCAAGGTCAACGAACTGATGTCTTTCGTTCGTGAGGCCCGTGCCCAGCGGCGCGGTAAGCGACACAACGTGGCCGTGTACCACTTTCCCGATGTCACGCTTCGTGAAGCCCGTGACGGCGTCACTGAATAGCAGCACGTCCCGCGGTATCCGCGCGTTTGATCGCCTGCAGTACGGCGTTGGCTGTGACTTGGAACGGTTCGTTGTGAATGGTGTCTGAGGCGATGGTGGCTCGCTCGGCGATGCGTAGTAACAGTACATCACTCGGGTCATGAAGCCCGATCTGGGCAAGCGTCACCGGTAAGCCGACCGATGTGCAGAAGTTGAGCACCGCGGTGATTTCTTCTTGCGGAGCGTCTTCAAGCATCAATTGCGCAAGTGTTCCAAAGGCAACTTTTTCGCCGTGATGAAATGCATGCACCTCGGGCGCAACGGTGAGGCCGTTGTGAATGGCGTGCGCTGCCGCGAGTCCGGCTGATTCAAATCCGATACCAGAGAGCAGGGTGTTCGCTTCGATGATGCGTTCGAGCGCTGGCGAGGGCGTAGCGGTTGGTGTCTTCATGGCGTCCAACGCGCTTACCCCGTCCGCTTGCAGGATGCGCCAGCAGAGTTCCGCGATCGCCATGCCAGCGCCGGTGGAAACGCCGTTGCGCGAGTTGCGCGCGCCGCTGCGCATGCACGCGCGTGCTTCAAACCACGTGGAAAGTGCGTCGCCCATACCGGCCACTAAGAGCCGTACCGGTGCACGCGCAATCACTGTGGAATCCACCAAGACCAAGTTTGGATTGTGCGGGTGAAAGAGATAGGTTTCAAACAGACCTTCATCGCTGTAGACGGCGGAGATGGCGCTGCATGGCGCGTCAGTTGACGCAATGGTTGGGCAGCAGACAGCGGGAATGCCAAGCTCTGCCGCGACAGCGCGACCGGTGTCGAGCGCCTTGCCGCCGCCAGCCCCCACGATCACCTGTGCTCCGCATGCCGCTGCTGCCGCGCGCCCGCGTGCGATCTCGTTGCGCGAACATTCGCCGCTAAACGGATGAATCACGAACACCATGCCAGCCGCAGCGAACACCGTGGTCCATGTTGCTTCAAGTTCTTTCTGTGCCGATCGACTAGCAATGATGCAGACTGGACCACGCAGACCGAGCCCCACCATTTCGGTAGCCAAGCCTGCGGTGGCGTCCGGACCTTGCGAATAGCGGAGGGCAGAGACAAGTACTTTATTCATGGGATCTTTGGCGCAGGTGCGGCGTTGATGGTGAGTTCAAGCGTGATGAATGAGATCTTGCTGTTGGAATCGCGTTCGAAGAGTATTCCAATGCGTGAGTCGCCGAGCACCACGGGGACGCTGTATGCAAAGTTGCCGGGATAGATGGGTAGTGCGCGTGGCCATGTGGACCCGCCGTCGTCACTGGCCCGCACCACAATATTGTTTGAACCGTTGTCGGCTTGGAAGCCGCGAGTATGAACATAGCAGCCACCATGGCAGCCGCTTGGGCGAGGCGTGCTCTGATTGCCACCATTCCGTTCGGGTCCATCTTCGACTACTCCTTAGGGCTGTTGCGATTGTGTAGGACTTGCTGCTCGCGCGGCATCACGGTCACTAACTTGCAGGACTGCAGTATGCGGCGCGGGCTGTGTTCGCCTGCCGCAAAGCGTTGCATGAAGTGCTGCACGGCTAAGGGCTCCCAGAGGGAAATCATGGGCTCGATCTCATCTGTCTCGTGATTGAGGAATGTCACCGCGTCCTTTCCGGGTGCGCGCGCTTCAAGCAGGCGGCGGATGTCTTGCGTTTCCAAGAATGGGTAATCGCATCCGATGACGATCCATGCAGCATCCGGCGCGCGCAGGAAAGCGGCGTGCAGTCCGCTTGCGGGGCCGTGACCAGGTATGTGATCAAGGACCCCCGATTCGCCAACTCCCCAATCATCTCGTTGCTTTGCGGTGCAGGACCAGTAGGTGCGCGCGCAGATCGGCGCCAAGATGTCAGCCGCCGCGCGCCAGTGTGGCTGTTCGCCGTAAATGATTTCTGCTTTATCGCGGCCCATACGGGAACTTGCCCCGCCGGTCAGCACCAAGCCGTACAGCTCAGTGGCCAATAGTCGCCTTTGCTTGGATCGCCTTCATTTGGGTCGCCTGCACTTGCGTCGCCTTCACCAGGGACACGATCACCGACTTTGAAGTAGGCGTATGGCTGCCTTCGGCGAAACTATCAATCGGCACCAACACATTTGTCTCCGGGAAGTAACTCGCGAGGCACCCACGCGGGATCTCATAAGACACGATGCGGAAATTGTGCGCGCGCCGTTCGGTTCCGTTGTAGTGACTCACGATATCAACGGCATCGCCATCAGCGAACTGGTGTGACGTGATATCCGAGGCATTCATGAGCACCACGCGGCGGCCGTTGCGAATGCCGCGGTACCGGTCGTCAAGACCATAGATGGTGGTGTTGAACTGATCATGCGACCGGATGGTGGTCATGATGAACTGACCAGGACCAACGGGCAGCTTGGGAATGTGGTGAACAGTGAATTTCGCCTTGCCATCCGCGGTGCGGAACTCGCGGCGATCGCGGACTGCGTGCGGCAATTCAAATCCATTCGGCTGCCGAATGCGCATGTTCATGTCCTCAAAGCCGGGAATGACGCGCGTAATGCGGGCGCGGATAGCGTCATAGTTCGCCACGTAGCCGCTCCAATCAACGCCGAGCGTTGCGCCCGCCATGGCGGCGACAATCGCGGGCTCGCTCAGCAGGTGCTCGGATGCCGGTGCCAGTGTTCCAGTGGATGCATGAACGATTCCCATGGAGTCTTCCACGCTCACAAACTGCGCGCCGCTGCTTTGGATGTCTCGCTCGGTGCGACCGAGGCAGGGCAGCATCAACGCATGCTCGCCGGTGATCAGATGCGATCGATTCAGCTTGGTTGAAATCTGTACGGTCAGGCTGCAGTTAGTGAGCGCCTGTGCGGTGTATGCGGTATCCGGTGTTGCTGACAGGAAGTTGCCACCAAGTGCGATGAACACTTTGGCTTGTCCATGGTGCATGGCGTTGATGGCTTCAACGGTGCTGTGTCCGTGCTCAACCGGCGGCTCGAAACCAAACTCATCGGCGAGACTCTTTAAGAACGCCGGGCTTGGGCGTTCCCAGATTCCCATGGTGCGGTCGCCTTGCACATTGCTATGACCACGCACGGGGCATGCGCCAGCGCCCGGGCGCCCAAGGTGCCCGCCCAGCATCAAGAGATTGATGATCTCCTGAATGTTTGCAACCGCGTTCTGGTGTTGGGTCAATCCCATCGCCCAGCAGCAGATCATGGCCTTTGACTGGCCGATCACGGCTGCAACATCACGAATCTCCGCTTCGGAAATGCCAGAGCCATCCACGATGGCGCTCCACTCCTCCGCCTCCAGATTCGCGCGGTAGGCATCGAAGCCTTCGGTGTATTGACTGATGAATGCACGATCAATGCGCGCGCCCGGCGTTTCCAGGATTGCCTTTTGAATGCCCTTCAGAAGCGCAACATCGCCATTGATGCGCACCGGCACGTGGTGCGTGGCAAGGGCGGTGCTCATACCCAACATGCCGCCGACTTCTTGCGGGTGGCGGAATCGCTTCAGGCCAGCTTCTGCAAGCGGGTTGATGCTCACGATCTTGCAACCGCGGCGCGCGGCTTCTTGCAGCGTGATCAGCATGCGCGGATGGTTGGTGCCCGGATTCTGACCGATCACCACAATACAGTCTGCGGACTCAAAGTCTTTGAGCGTGACAGTGCCCTTACCAGATCCGATCGTTCGCATCATGCCAACGCCGCTCGACTCGTGACACATGTTCGAACAGTCGGGGAGATTGTTGGTGCCGAACATGCGCACGAACAACTGATAGAGGAACGCAGCTTCGTTGCTGGTGCGGCCGGACGTATAGAAGAGCGCTTCGTTTGGGGATTTCAGGGCTTTCAGTTCATCGGCAATCACCGTGAAGGCGTTTGCCCATGAGATTGGCACATAGTGCGTGCCCCCGCGCGGCAGATACATCGGCTCGGTGATGCGACCCTGTTTGCCGAGTTGGTAATCGCTTTGGTGTGAAAGTTCTTCAACGGAATGCGCGGCAAAGAATGCTGGAGTGGCGCGGGCCAGCGTCGCTTCTTCGGCGATCGCCTTCGCGCCGTTTTCGCAGAATTCAAACTTGGAACGGCTGCCTGCAGGGTCTGGCCACGCGCAGCCGGGGCAGTCAAAGCCGGTGGTTTGGTTGACACGCAGGAGCGTTGCCATGGTGCGCGCCACACCCATTTGCGCCACCGATGTGGTGAGAGCCACCGTCACCGCTGGTGCGCCGCCGGCGACTGTCGCGGGAGCACTAATTTGAATTGCTTGGTCGAGCAACTCGGGGCTGAGAAATAGCGGGGCACGCGGACGGTGTGTGGTTTGGTTCATGAAATGAGTTGGTGGAGCAGGTGCTTCACGGGCCACACGATGAATTTGGATTCATGAACGCGTCGGAGTCGTCCTCGCGTAGCGCAGGGTCGCGCGGTTGCAGACAGGCGAAGTCTTTTTCAACAAGAAGTAGCAGCGGGCCTGTCGGCGTGACTTGTTCAGCAATCATTCCAACTTCATCTGAGTTCGCCCATTGCAACGCAGGAGCCAACGGCACGCGAATGCGGATGGTGTTGCTTGCGAAATCAGCGCATATGGCGCTCACGTCGGCACTCACCTCGATCGAGCAGCGCAGCGTCTCTGTGCTGAAGCATGTTTCATCGATCACCGCGCCATCCGCAATGAGTTGCTTCACTTCATGTTGTTGAAGTCGCAGGCGCAGGGAGTTCTTTCGGATTCGGAGTTTCATGCCGTTTCGCCAGTCAGTCGCCAGTCAGTCGCCATTCGCCGCTGTACACATTGAAGCGCTCGCCGCGCAGGAATCCGATCAGCGTAATGTCAAATCGCTTTGCAAGTTCAATCGCCAGGCTGGACGGGGCACCCACCGCCACCACCATCGGAATACCGCCTGCCAGCGCCTTCTGCGCAAGTTCAAAGCTGATGCGCCCGCTCAGGAAGAGCAGGTTGCGTGCGAGTGGCGTATGCCCCTGCAAGAACTGCGCACCGAGCAACTTGTCGACGGCGTTGTGGCGCCCAACATCTTCGCGGATAGCAAGTATTTCGCCCGCTGAGTTAAAGAGCGCTGCCGCATGCAGTCCGCCGGTTTCTTCAAACACTGATTGTTGCGCGCGGAGGCGAGCGGGCAACATGCGAACGGCCTCAACCGGAAAGCGGAATCCATCGCGCGGAATGGGGCACAGTCCGGGCACTTCCAATGCCTCAAGCGATGCTCTGCCGCACACGCCGCAACTAGAAGTTGCGTAAAAGTGCCGCTCCACGCTTGGCCATGAAATGGTGGCGTGATCGGCAAGGCGTACTTTGACCACATTGTTTCCATCGTGAGCGCCGCTCTCGGGGCCACACGGGCGGATCGATTCGATGTCGCGCGCAGAACGCACCAGCCCCTCGGACATCAGGAATCCGGCGGCCAACTCTTCATCCTGCCCCGGCGTGCGCATGGTGATGGAGAGGCTACGGACGCAACGCTCACCGTTGGTAACAAAGTCAACGCGAATCTCCAGCGGCTCTTCAATCGCCACCCGGTCAGTCAGTTCGCTGCGCGCATCGCCTTGAAATCGAACAATCGCTGTGGCAACACTCCGCTGAGTGACATCGCTTGCGCCGTTACGGGTGATGTCACTTACGTTATTCATTTGCGCGAGAGTGGTGTCACTGCGTCCGCCTTTGCAACTGGTTGCAACAGCACTCGTCGCGCAGACGGGTGTGTGAAGTGGCGATTCAAATCAAGCAGCGCGCGGTAATTGCCCACTGGGACGATGGCAGGTGCCAAGTCCATGGTGAGTGTGTAGGTCAAGCGCGTTTCGTCAGTACCTACCCCGTTTTCAGCAGTAAATCGCACGGAACCAAGGTTTCCCGGTCCGCGCCAATCGAGTTGCTCAGGCTGAATGATCGGCTCAAGTCCGGGCGGCGCGGTCACTTTCCACGTGTTGCGAGATTTCTGTTCTGTGCTGGAGAGGAGGGCGCGTTCGCGGTGATCTGCATCGGTCGGCATGATTTGTGCCGGAACATTCGGCAGGTCAAAGTACAGGCCGCCCGCGTTCTTCACTCCATACCGGTCCACCTTCACGGCGAACTTCAATGTTGCGGGGTATGTGAAATCCGTCTCTAATTCGCCCTGCGGCACAGCGTTCTGCGCAATGCCACTGACCATCCCTTGGAACGTTCGGCTTCGCTCCTCGGGCGTCATCTCTGTGAACGCCTGCACGAATCCGGCGTGATCATTTCCATGGAAGTGGGAAACCGTCGTGATGATCGCAGTGCCTTCGGCGTCAAAGTTCATGGTGATCTCGGTCTCGCCAAGATCCTCCATGCCCTTCGGATCCTTCCATGTGAACGATGAGCCGTCCATGGTGAGCCCTGGCTGGCCGTTGAGTGAAGTTGCGCCGAGTGGCGCGTACTGCGAGAGTCTGTCGAGTGGTAGCCACTCACCGCTCTGCGGATGCTTCACGCGGCAGACGATGCCGCCAAAGTAGGTGTCCGACGGATAGTCGAGTTGGCGCTTCTGGATGGTTGGTTCCTTCGTGCCCCACGAAGCCAAGTTAATCTCCGCGTCAAAGCCCGCACCGCGCAACATGGTGCAGAGGAGGATTGATCGGTCGTCAAAGTTTCCGTAGCCATCTTTCAGCGTCACATCGGCTGGCGAGAATGCTGCGGAGAGCGGGAGTGAACCGAGGCCTGGACCGTCGGTGCGAATCTGTCGCGCCACAAAGTCACGGATGGCAGTCATCTGGGCAACCGGGGTGTCCTTGGTTGCAGCCAATTCTTTGGCTTTGGCGATACTGGCGGTTTGCCCAACAAGCATGGGATTTGCGTGGCTACCCACTTCGGTGGCGTAGGTGGTCCAGCTACCAGCGCTCATGATGAAATCGGGTGAATCCATCCATGATGGCGGGGCAGATGCCTCGCGCTGGCGCGGCTCAAGGTCCTTCCATGTGAAGGTGATGACGCGCCGCCCGTCCTTCTTCTCTTCAGTCATGTGGCCTTCGGCGGGGAAGTCCATTTCCATCTTCGGAGTGACTCCGTCCGGCAGGTCATAGGTCAGCACCATCTCACGAATGCGGTCACTGGTTGTGAATGCAGCGCCACTACTGAAGATGAGCTGCTCCTTAGCGGTCTCCGTCACCGCGTACTCAATGGTCGAACCCACTTCGACGCCCGGCAAGGAAACCACCAACGTCTTCCCGCCCGGATAGCGCGGCGCACTGGCCACCCCTCCCGCGTCCATCACATTGATTTCCTCGGGCCTCACAGTACGAACGGTGCCGTCCTTCTGGGTGACCCGTGCATACTCAAGCTTTGCGGTTTCCCACGCAGGGTTGTAGTCAATCTGGAGTTCGCTTGCCGATTTCACTCCTGCAGTGGTGAGCACCTTCTCCGTCACCTCGCGTCGCGTCGACCAGCTCGTTGGGCTGTCCATGCGGAGCGTCCGCGTCGTGTGAACGATTTCCAAATTCGCGCTCGGAGCTGGCGGTGCGTTAGTGGTTGAAACCCGCGTAAACACGGGCTGCTGTCGGCCATTGATTTCCATATTTGCCATGGCGCGTTTGAGGAGCGGGTACTGGTCGGGTGCGATTTCCGGTGACTTCACGCGGATATCAATGGAGGCATTGATTTGCCCCGACGTCGCTGAAATCAATTGCGAAACGGTGAAGTCCTTATGCTCGGTGTTCTCATATTGCGGCAGCGCAATCGGCGCTCCCAAACTTGGGGGCAGGGTGATTTCTAAGTCTTCATGCACCCCGCACGGCTGTTGCATCACCAGCGGAAATCGGCGCTTGTCAAGCTGTAGCCCCGCGCCGATCATCCGTGTGACAACGCCGAAGCCGTAGCCCATGTACGGAAGATCAAGTTGCGCAGCGTTGCCGCCCGCCACCAAGAGATTCGGCGCAGTCCATTCAAGAGTGAGGCGAATCTTCTGCGTGCTGTCCTTCATGTCTTTCGGCGTGAGGCTCATGCCGGTGAGTGTTCCACCAGGCAGCATTCCTTTGACTGCGCCCTCAAAACCGCGGCGGATATCGGCGGGCTTGGCTTGCAGAAAGGACCCGCGGTAAGCGTTGTCGTTGATGCCTTCAAAGGCGATCACGGTGGTGCCGGTAGCGCTGCCATCGTCAGCCACTTTGACGGTGGTCTTGGCGGTCATCATGTTGTCATCGGCGGATGCGACCGGTGACGTCATGAGGGTTTCGCCCTCCGGTGTGGCAACCAAGAAACTCTTGTCTTGCAGATATTGCGGCAACAAATCGGCGGTGCTCTCATCGGTGCTGTCCATCAGGATGTACTTGCCATCCTTGCCACGCGCCGCGGTAATGGCATGATTAAACCAGAAGGACGGAACTTCAACATCAAGTTTCTCGCCAGCGTTCACAAGCACCGGGAACGATTGAATCTCGGCAACGGAAAGCAGTGCCACTAATAGCGCAGCCTTGTCGCGACACACGCCATATCGATTCTCGAAGGTGATGTTGACATCGTGCGGTTCGTAGCCGGGGGCGTCCTTCTCTGTGGTGATGCCCATGTAGCGGACCTCTTGACTGACAAACTTGAAGATCGCCTTGATGCGCTCTTCGTCGGTCTTGAGTCCGGCGGTGATTGCGGCCACTTTCGCCTTCATTTCGGGGGTTACTGCATCCAAGTGCGGCTTGGTGAGTTTGGAGTACCAGCGACTCACTTCCTTCCAGTCAGCAAGTGTGCTGACGCGCAGGCGTTGCCCAACTGTGTAGTAGTCAGGCATCTGCGGCTCGGGGAACAGTTGCGGAATGTCCTTGCCGGTCCATGTGCAGATGACTTTGTCACCGTCGGTGCGCTCAGACGATGTGACGGTTCCCTTGATCTCCGCGAGCAGTGCCTTGCTGCGCAGCGGTCGATCCTTCGGGCACACATATTCGTAGACGCAATTCTTGATTGGATCTGGCGATTCGAGCACGCACAGGTCTGCAAAGTTGTCTTGCATACGCGGCTTCGATTCCCAGCTGCGTACATAGAAATGCACAAGGTCGCCCACTTCTACTCCCGGCACGGCCGCAACGACCATCTTTTCATTCGGATCGAAAATGTTCGCGCCCATACTTGATGTGCTCACCTGTTCTTTACTGATCCGCGATGGATCATGTGAAGTCACCGCACCATCTGGCTTGATGACATCGACTCCAAGGATTTCCATACCGCCGTATGCGGCATCGAAACCAAAGGCGCGCTCCCGAGCATTCGTACGGCCAGCCTCGGTGAGCACCTTCACATACTGATCATCAAGGGTCACAAAACTTCCGTCCGCCTTGTATTCGGTGCGTTGGTATTCAGAGACCATTACCGTGTCGGCGTCTGGGTACTTCTCGGTGGTGACATCCTTCGCTTCTGCGATCACCTTGGGCTGATCAAGCAGCCAATCCGGCGCTGCGATCGCTGGTGGAGTAGTGGGCGCTGTTGCGACCATCTGTGCGAACAGTGCGTGTGTTGCAAACAGGAGTGCCCCGGCAGCCGTGTAGATCGATCTCATACCGGCATTCTAAAGAGGTGCCGCCCCCGGGTACGTCAAGAATCCAAAGTGCATGGCCGTGTGGTTCAGGTTGAGCCGCACCCATTCCTCGTGCGTCATGGCGCCGAGCCACGGGCTGGGCTTGGTCATGCGCTCGCCGGCTTCGATCCGTGCGAGCGCCTTGCGGATTCGTCCCATGCCTTGCTCAAAGGTAACGCCGGGGCTGGGCATGAGCTCCGGGTTGGACTTGCCGACGTTGAATCCCGGACGCATTGCGTCGGGCTTTGCTTTCAGGATCACCGGCTTGATCAGTTTGGCAAAGAGCCGCACCACGAACGACACCTTCTTGGTCGAGCCGTCAAGGCCCTCCTCAAGAGGCACCGCGCAGTGGTCAAGGTTCTGACCCGGCGTCCAGTTACCGGTGGTGGTCAGCGTTCCAGCACGATATGCCGCCTCGATCCGATCCAATTCACCGCGCAGACATCCCATGCACTTGAAGAACAGGTGACGACGTGCGGCGGTCTTGGTATTGACGGTCATCAGGTCAGGTTACTCGGCAGCCGCCACGCTTACGCGCGATGACGGCGACGGGCAACCATGCCTGACACTGCCAGCAGGGCGAGGGCACCTGGGGAGGGCACACCCACCAGACTGACGCCATGCAGAACGATGCTTCCGGTCCATGTTCCGGACGCGATGTAACTCTCGCGACCGTTACCAACCCAGAATGACATGGTTGGATGGTTTGCCAGGTCGATGGCGTTGTCCAAGTCCACGCGCCCGGTGGAGGTGGTGGAGAAGAGTCCGCCACCGGTTGGCCATGCACGACGCTCAGCGGCGCCGGTATTCACCGCGCCACCGATTTGCAGCAGACCGCCGGTGCTCAGGGGAGCGACGTCCATGTACAGGGTCAAATCGTTGGCCTTTGTGAACCAAAACGAATTGGTCATTTCAACATTGATGGTGGCGCCAGTCAGCGTGCCAGCGATCTGCCCGGGCGTGATGGCCTCGGCGAATTGGTATCCAGCGAGCGTCAAGCCGGTGAACGAAATCGTCACGTCAGCAGATGCGGCGGATGAAATGAGAGCAACGGTGGCAAACCCGGAGAGAAACAACTTGTTGGTGATCATGGCTGGAAACTTATCTAACAGGGGAAAGGGACAAACAACACACCCGTCCGTGCACACGGGAATGTGCGCGGACGACCCCTTTTCACAGCCTCTCTAAGAGTTAGAAGTGTGCCACGTAATGAAAGCAAGGCAAGCAAAGGCAACGCATTTACGGAATACAAACTCTTCCGGCCTCGTTATCGCCAATAATTGTTGGCAGCAGCGATGGTCGCAAACTCAGTAGCGACTGTCTGGCCGATGGCGATCAACATGCCGGCATCTTCGGCATAGACCCCGCGGAGCCGTTCACGTACTGCGTTGTCGGGCTGGGTGGCCTTGATGATGAGCCTCGACATCTTGATGGCAAGCATCCGCCCCTCCTCTGGCGTCTTAGTGATCAACGAATTCCCTGGGACGAGTTGAATCGGAGGTGCAGGTGTCTCGCTCATAAGAAATAACTATACCCATTGGTAGTCGGGTGGCAGAGGTTGTGCGTGCGTCACGGCGCTTCAATCAACCACACCATCGCCGCAATCTCGCTTGTTTCCAGGCTGCCGCCGGACCAGTTGCACACCACTTCCGATGTCCCTGCGCCGCGGTATAGCTTGGTGCCGGAGATGTTGAACAGCGCCTTGGAGGAACCAGCGCCTTCGTACACCTTGCCGCCAGTGATGTTCCACAAGCACTCCGATGTGCCTGCGGCGCGGTACACCTTTGTGCCGGACACGGTGAACAGCGCCTTGGAGCTACCCGCGCCCTCGTAGGCCTTGGTGCCGCTCACGTTGAGTAGTACTTTGCTTGAGCCGGCGCCCTCATAGAAGTTGCGACCGTTGCTGTTGAAGAGCACCGTACTTGAGCCGGCTCCTTTGTAGAACTTGATGGATGTCATTGCAGGGGTACTCCGCGCTGTGGGGGTAGTTGTGGGTGCGCGCGCCCGACAAGTCCTAAGTCCACTGTGAAGCGGCGGGTTCAGACTTTTAGGGTAACACCGCGGTGCTGAAATGCACTACTTAGCGACCATGTTGCGTCTGGGCGGCTTTCGCTCTCGCTGTTCGCAATGTCCCCTTTGAAGACCTGAGCGACATCCGGCGCGAACAACTGTTAACGTAGCATGGGTGATTGGTTAAGAATCCCGGACCCGCCATAAGGGCAACACGTCCAAATCGGATCGTCATGCCTAAAAAGAAGACCATATTGAAAAACGGCGTCGATGCCATAAGCGCCGCCACAATATGTGCCTGGATCGGATTCGTCTTTTGGTCCTTGCGCTCTTCTCTTGATGATCAAGCCCGCATGTCTGTCGAAAACGGGCTGATCGAAACCATGCAGACCGTTCTTTTGGCCGTCTCCTGCATCGTCTATCTGGCGGCGGCCGCGCTCAAAGAGAAACCAGGGAAACTGATCTTTTTGTTCTGCTCCCTTCTTTGCTACAGCTTCGTACTCAGAGAACTCGATGTCGAAAAATTCGACATCCCCTATCCCCTGATATTCATCGGGTCCGGCGCAGGCCGAAACGTGACGATAGCGATCGCCTTCATCGCAATACTCGCCTGTGCCGCCTTGAGAAATTTTTGCGTCTACGAGAAAGCGGCGAAAGGATTTATCAAGTCAAGGCCCGGGATGTTATTGATCGCCGGCGGCGTCTTCCTCTTCATCGGGGAATTCTTTGACAAGTACGAAGCCATCGTGAACCGTGTTTATTGGGAGGAGATAAGCGAGTTTTTCGCGTATGTCCTGATCCTAGTGTCATCGCTTGCGGCCCTCTCTTCTGTGATCAGCGCTCCGGTCCCTCCCATCGGGCTGGATACAGCAAGCCGCTGAGCACGGCTGGACCTGCACACCATTCATGGATACCCATGACGAACCTATCCGACCCTCTCGGTCGCCTCGAACGCTTCGGGGCTGACGTAGTCGAGTGAGCCGTGGATTCTGACTTGTTGGCCCCACACCTCTATCCATTCAAAGATTGCTGCACGCGGCTCGTTGTGCGTGCGGAAGTGCTGATCTTGGACGAGTTCCTTCTTCAGGGTCGCTCAAAGGCTTTCCATCATGGCGAGGTCTGCTCCATCGCCTGAGCCGTCATGCGCAACCTGCCACTTAACCGCAATTTGACCGTTCGTGAGTCCTCCCTGAATGGGAATCACATGATCATGGCGGAGCATCCCCAACTCAATCGGAACGGTTCTGCCCTCTTTGCGACTGGACAACCCTATGCGCTCGCACTACGCCTCGCTCCTCGCCGCTTCGCTCTGTGCCGCAACCTTCGCGGGTACGCCGTTCATCTCGCTGCAGTTCCTCGGTCGCTCAACCTCCGGTGGATACGACGTCTCCGCCGCGGAGATTGCCGCGTACGACCCCGCTACCTCCCGCGCCTTTGTGGTCAACGCGCTCTCCGCCTCGGTTGAGATCATGGACCTCTCGATCCCCGCGGCGCCGATTCGCGTTGGCTCCATTCCGATGATGCCGTACGGCGCGCAGTTGCAAAGTTTGGCCGTGCGTAACGGACTCGTCGCGGCTGCCGTTTCGGCCACAACCAATACTGACCCTGGCAAGATCGTCTTCTACACCACCACCGGTACCTTCGTAGCCGTTGTCACGGTCGGCGCGGGTCCGGACATGGTCTGCTTCACGCCGGACGGAACCAAGGTCATGACCGCCAATGAGGGCGAGCCAGACGCCAACTACGTTGTTGACCCAGAGGGATCGATCAGCATCATCGACGTGACCGGCACGATCTCACAGGCGAGCGTCACGACCATTGGTTTCAACGGATTGCCCGCCGGCGTGATCGACCCAGCCATCCGCGCATTCGGCCCGAACTCGCCAACCATCGGGCAGGACCTTGAGCCCGAGTACATCGCTGTCTCCGCCGATTCCTCCACCGCTTGGGCCACACTGCAGGAACACAGCGCGGTGGCGGTTGTTGACATCGCCTCGCGCACCATTGTCGCTGTGCGTCCTCTTGGCTACAAGCCCCATGGCTCCGGCACCGCGTCCTTGACCACCGCCACGTTCACTGCACCGCCCGTGGTCGGTACCACCGCCGCGGGACAGGACATTCTGCTCGGCGGCTTCAGCGGCCTGTGGATCGATTCCGTTGATGCAACCACCGGCGTGATCACGTTCCTTGCGAACCCGGACCGCGGCCCGAACTGCGAGCCCCTGAATTTGGACGGCGATGCGGCGCTCGAGCGACCGTTCGTGCTGCCCGCTTACCAGCCGCGCATCTGCACGTTCACCTACAACCCGACGACCAACGCACTCGCGCTCACCGGGCAACTTCTGCTCCGCAAGCCTGACGGCTCCCCGCTCACCGGTCTTCCGAACGTGCTCGGTCAGTCCCCTGGGTTGGCGAACACCGATGAGGATCCCTGCGACCTGTTTGGCAACCCACTCGCGCTCGATCCACTGGGCGCCGACCTGGAAGGTTTGGTGCGCACCGCCGACGGCTCGTTCTGGATGTGCGACGAGTACCGACCTTCGCTGTACCGGTTCAATGCGACCGGTCTCATGGTCGAGCGTTTCGTGCCGATCGGCGCCAACAGTTACGGCGTGACGCTGGGGACCGAGGCGTTCCCTGCGGTGTATGCGCAGCGCCGCGATAACCGCGGGTTTGAGGCGATTGCGGTGTGGGATGACCAGCTGTTCTGCTTTGTGCAGAGCCCGCTCGACAACCCGGACGTGGCGAACGATGCGAACTCGAAGGCCTCGCGGCTGGTGCGGATTGCTAAGTTCAATCCCGTCACCCGCAGCGTCGTTGCCGAGTATGCGTACATCTTGGAGGGCGGCGCCAGCGACAAGCTTGGTGACGCCTGCGCCTTCGGCCCCGGGCGTTTCCTGGTGGTCGAGCGCGACAGCGCCGTCGGTGCGTCCAGCCAGAAGCGCATCTACGAGATCGACCTTGCCGGTGCCACCGACCTCTCAACGCTCTCTGCGTCGATCGCTGGTCCCGGCGGAACGCTTGAACGTATGACCCCGGCTCAGCTTGCGGCTGCTGGCATCGTGCCGGTCCGCAAGACGTTGAAGGTTGACCTTGCCGCCGTGGGCTACGCCGCGGTCGGCGACAAGGTGGAGGGTCTGGCAATGCGAGACCCGTCCACGATCTTCGTCATCAACGACAACGATTTCCAGTTGCAGGGCACGTTCGACCGTACCACCGGCCTCTTGACTTCAAATCCGTCGCCTGCGTCGACGGTGCTCGGGATGATCACCTTCTCCGGCAACGGGCTTGATCCCAGCGACCAAGACAGTGCGAATGCCATTCGTGGATGGCCGGTTGACGGCGCCTACATGCCGGACGCGATCGCCGCGTTCCGGTCTGGCGGACAGGATTACTACGTGACCGCCAACGAGGGCGACGCCCGCGAGTGGGGCAGTTTCGTAGACGGCACCACGGTGTCCGCTGTGACGCTCGACAAGCACGTATTCCCCGGACGCAGTTGGCTGCGCGGCAACGCGCGGTTGGGCCGCCTGCAGATCCGTAAGGACCTGGGTGACCTTGATGGCGACGGCGATTTCGACCGCATCGTGTCCTACGGCGGACGTGGCGTCACCATCTGGGCCGCGGACGGCAGTCGGGTGTGGGACTCCGGTGATCTGCTTGAGCAGGTCACGGCATCCTTGTATCCCCTTTACTTCAACGCAAGCCACACCAACAACACGCGCGACAATCGCAGCCGATCGAAGGGTCCAGAGCCCGAAGGCGTGACGGTCGGCGTTGTTGCGGGGCGCCAGTTTGTCTTCGGCGTCGCGGAGCGAATCGGCGGCCTGTTCGCCATCTGCGTAGACACCCCCGCATCGCCAAGCTTCGAGGGCTACGTGAACAGTCGCATCTTCACGGCACTTCCATCGAGCGGCAACGCCGGTGACCTTGGCTCCGAGGGCGTGTGCTTCGTCCCCGCTGCGCAATCGCCGAACGGCTATCCGCTGGTGCTGGTGGCAAACGAAATTAGCGGCACGCTGTCAGTCTTCCAGGTGAACGCCATCTGCGACGGCATCGGCGACCTGAATGCTGATTGCATCGTCAACGGGCTCGACCTTGCCCTGCTCTTGGGGGCGTGGGGACCGTGCACGTCACCGTGTCCCGCCGATCTGGACGGGAACGGATTGGTTGACGGTGCGGATCTCGCATTCCTGCTGTCTAAATGGGGCTGAACAATTCAAACAATGTCCGAACGGCAACTACATCGGTTCTGAACACATTGCTCACAGGGCTGTCTTAGTTTGATTGCACACGGAGGTTTGGTTCAAGGGGCAACGTGGCGTTCCAAACGTCCACGGGCATTCGTCTTCTGCTTTGTTTCCCTTCCCTTTCCCTTTCCCCTTACTTGGAGCTATCTCAATGCGTTACTCCCTTCTCTCGGCCCTCGTGGTCACGTCTGTCACTATTCCCGCTGCGCACGCCGGCATCGTCATCACCGAGGTGATGAGTTCGAGCGGCACCAACGGAACTCCCGACTGGATTGAAGTCACCAACGACGGCAGCTCCGCCGTGAGCCTCACCGGCTGGAAGATGGACGATGGTTCCTTCAACATCAACGCCGCAGTTGCGCTCAGCGGCATCACCTCGATCGGCGCCGGTGAGTCGGTGATCTTCCTCGAAAGCGCAGCCGGCGCGGGCGTCGCTTCCTTCCGCACCTTCTGGGGCGGCCTCACCAACGTGCAGGTCGGCTACTACTCCGGCAGCGGGATCGGCTTCAGCTCCGGCGGCGACGGCGTCTGCTTGTTCAACAACCTGAGCGTCAACGTGAACCAGGTCAGCTTCGGCGCCGCAACTACCGGTTCCAGCTTCTTCTGGGGCTGGGATGCGCAGGGCTCGATCGACCCGAACTATTCGGCCGTGGTGAGCACCGTCGGAACGATCGGCACGCAGGTCGGATTTGTGTCCGCGGATGCGTTGGGCAACATTGGCTCGCTGGGCACTGCGATCTTGGTCCCCGGCCCGGGCGTGGTCGCTTTCGCGAGTCTCGCGCTGGCGATCCGCAGCCGTCGTCGCGCCTGATGCCGACGCTGGTGTGATTTGACATCCGATCCCGCGGGTCGCGTATGCGGCTCGCGGGATCGGTCTTTTTTGGCGTCTTTGGCATAATGCCCGCATGCCATCCCTCATCCCGGTTCCCCGCGCCGAGCGTTCCGGGGGCATCGACATCGCCCGCGGGCTTGCGCTGCTCGGCATCATCGTGGTGAATGCGCGCTTCTTCTTCCTGCCGTCAGCGTCGGCGGCCGAGATAGGCCCGCTGCCCGAGGGGCTGCAGCGATCCTCCCTCGACTGGGCCGTGCACGACGTGGTGGATGTGCTCGCCAACTACAAGTTCATCTCGGTGTTCTCGCTGCTGTTCGGGTTCGGGCTTGCGCAACAGGCGGCCCGGTGCGCGGCCTCGGGTCATTCTCGCTGGCGCATGGGCCTCCGCAGGCTGGGGCTGCTGCTGGCCATCGGCCTACTGCACGGGCTGCTCGTGTGGGACGGCGACATCCTGACGCTTTACGCGATCATTGGAACTGTGGTGCTCGCGTGCATCGGCTTGGATGACCGCTGGCTGTACAGGGTGACGATGGGCGTTGTGGCGCTGGTCCTGCTCGTCACCGTGGCTAGCGCCGGGATGGAGTGGGGGTTCTTCGGCGCAGCAGCGGACGATGGATCAGTCGCGGTGGTGGCAGAGCATCCGCTGCGCGGCGTCGATGCTATGACGGCCGCTGATTTCGACATCTCCTCGCGGACCTGGATCGAAGCCGAGGCGTTCGCCTCCCGCCAAGGGCCATGGCTTGATGCGACAGCATTCCGAGCGGTTTCCTACGCACTCAGCTTGCTGATCGCGCCCATCTCGTATGGCTGGCAGGTGCTCCTCATGATGCTGGTCGGTGTGTGGGCGCAGCGGACTCGGCTCTTCGCGCCAGAGTCAAGTTCCCGTCGACGCGTGCTTGCCGTGCGACTGATTGCCGCGGGGCTTCCGTTTGCAGCGGCTGCAGTGCTGCCGGGGTGTTTCCTCGGGCGGGAAAGCCCCGCGGCAATCGCGCTCTTCACGCTTGCCTTGCAGATGAGCGCCTTGTTGCTGCCTGTGGGCTACGCCTGCCTCGCGGTCGAGTTCGGACCGCGGCTTCCGACCCTGCTGCGGGCACCAATCCAGGCCGCGGGCTCGATCGGGCTCACCGTGTACCTCTGCGAATCGCTGGTCTGCACTGGCATTGCATCCTGGTGGGGACTGGCCCGCTTCGGCACCATGACCGATGTCCAGTTCACCGCGATAGTGATCGGCGTATGGGCCGGGTTGATGGTGGCGGCGCTGGCGTGGACCCGGGTCTTCGGCAGCGGCCCCATGGAGCGATTGTGGCGGTGGTGCACGTACGGGTGACCGTGCTCCGCCCTTGAGTCCGCAGCGTGGGCGGTCGTCGCGCTCGGCATGGTGGCCCTTGCGGCCTTCGCGGCGAGATGAGATCGCCGGCATGCGGCGTATGCGTGCCTTCGGTCAACCCCATGCGCCGAGCAGCACGCCGAGGTCGGAGCCGTTCACCGTGCCGTCGCGATTGATGTCGCCGGCGCACGGAGACCCGGCGCACGGGCCCCACGCGCCGAGCAGGATGCCGAGGTCGCGGCCGTTGACGGCTCCGTCGCAATCGAGGTCGGCGTTCGCGCAAGGGGCGGACCAGTAGCGGTGCAGCACGTCGGTCCCGGTCACGAGCAGGCTGCCGTCGGCCGCGAGCGCCGGGCTCTGGTTCATCCCCATGACGGAAATGCGCCACTCCTCGGAGAGCGTCGGCGAGAAGGCCCGAAGGTCGCCGATCACGTCGCCCGCGCCGTTCGAGTTGTTGTGGAACACGCGGCCGCGCGAGTCGACCGCAACGAGCGACGAGGTGAAGCCGTGCGCGGCAAGCACGGGGCTCGCCGATTCGGCCCGGAGCACGCCCGTCTGCTGGTCGCGGATCTGCAGGTGCCCGAGCGGCGAGAGGAGCGTCACGCCTCCGTCCGGGGTGATGCCGTGGCGGGCGAACGGTTCGTACCTGGTCGGCGCGGTCCACAGCAGCTCGAAGCCGCTTCCGGTGTCGCGGAAGGCGTAGAAGAGGTCAACCGTCGGCCCCTCGTTGCTCGAGCGCAGGTAGAAGACGAAGCCGCCCGGCGCGCAGAACGGCGAGTTCTGGTTCAGGAATCCCGGCATCGTCTGGCTGGAGTACTGCCTCAGACCGGTGACTGCGCTGAAGCGCGAGATCCGCTGGCCGCTGGGCGCGGTCTCATCGATGTAGATGGCATCTCCGTCACGTGCCGGCCCGCAATGGCCGCTGACGCTGCATGTGCGCGTCGAATGCCAGACCGTCGCGCCCGTCATGGCGTCGATCCGGCGGATC
This sequence comes from Phycisphaerales bacterium, assembly GCA_044354475.1. Lineage (GTDB taxonomy): Bacteria > Planctomycetota > Phycisphaerae > Phycisphaerales > SM1A02 > UBA966. The sequence continues at coordinate 32,420 of JBIKZY010000001.1, read as the reverse complement.
TCGTTGTGGCTCGCGAAAATCGGGTCACCGTCGTCCATGAAGGCAATGCCCTCGTTGGCCGCAGTCCTGACCTCGTCGTTCGACACCCACAGCACGGCGCCGGTCTGCGCGCTCAGGCAGTGGACGCGCGCCGCCGAAGCTGCGCCGTTTCCGCCACGTCCCACGTACACGCGTCCATCGCGCGCGCCGTAGACGACCGTCGACCAGTCGTCGGGCTCGAACGGGCAGTCGAACGTCCACAGCGTCACGCTGGTCCGGATGTCGAGGCAGTGCACGCGTGCGTCGACAGCGGGCGGCTCGTACGGGGCCCACGCGTAGGTCTGGCGCACCGTGAACATGCGGTGGCCCTCGGTGATCGGGCTCCACGCGATGAGGCACGGCATGTCGCTCCGCGTCCACGTCGCTGTCGCGGCATCGGGGCCGGCCACCGCGGCGAGCGAGTTCTGTCGTGCGTTGCCGCCCAGGTTCGACCAGTCGGCGAGCGACACTGCGGAAAGGCCGAGCGAGGCGGCCGCGACGAGGATCCGGAGGGAAGTCTTCATGGGAGAGTCCGAGGCGGCGCCAGGATCCCCAAATGCTAGCCCACGCCACGGGGCTGTCAACAGATTCCGCGGGAAGATTGCGCGCTTTGAACGCGGTTTGGCGGCAGACCCTGGGACAGCACCATGCCGACGGCGGACTCACGAAGCTCGCGGGTACAAACTCGCATCGTGGCCATGAAACACGCTCCCTCCGGCAGGTGCAATCCTGCCGCCTGGGGGTGTCCACGAATCGGGTGGAGGTCCACACGCGGTCGCCCACCAATCGGCGCTCACGGACGCGAACCGCCTGGCGGCGCGGCTCGGGCCGGAGGACCTGTTCGTCCTCGGAGCTCCCGAGGGCGCCGGGCTCGGCGTCGATTCCTTGCATGATGCCTGCAAGGGTGAATCGGAGAGCGCCGGGCGAGCGCGCCGCTCAGTCCATGCACCGGCCCCAGTCGCCGAGCAGCGCGCCCAGGTCGAGGCCCGTGATGCGGCCGTCGCCGTCGAAGTCGCCGGCGCCGCCGGAGGTGCTGCCCCAGGCGCCGATCAGGATCCCGAGGTCGCTGCCGTCGACGAGCTTGTCGCCGTTCAGGTCACCGGGGCACGGGGGCGTGGCGATGGTGGAGATGGCGAGCGAGAAGTTCCCGCCCGCGGCGACCTGGGACACGGTCCCGAGGTTCAGCGGGATGGAACTCTGAAGCGCGGTGTTGTTGCCCCAGGCGCGGACGGTTCCATCCGCGCGGAGGGCGACCGTGTGTCCGTTCCCCGCGGCGATGTCGACCACCTGCGTCAGGCCGGTCGGAACCCCGGCGCTCAAGCTCCCCCACTGCCGGACCGTTCGGTCGCTGCTCCGCAGCGCGACCGAGTGCCACTTGCCGCACGCGACCTTGAGGGCCGAGCCGACGTTGGCGGGGACGGTCGCCTGTCCGCTGCTGTTGCGCCCCCACGCGCGGACGGTTCCGACGGACTGCAGCACCACCACGGTGTGGTCGCCGCCGGCTGCGACGTCGAGGATCGGGCCGAGCCCGCTCGGGACCGAGGTCTGGCCCGAGTCGTTGCGTCCCCACATGACGATCGATCCGTCGGACTTCAGTGCGATGCAGTGCCCCCAGCCCGCATCCACCTTGGTCACGCCGCTCAGGCCGGCAGGGACGTCGGTCTGCCCGCCGTTGTTCCAGCCCCAGGCCCGGACCGTGCCGGAGGTCAGGACAGCCAGCGTGCAGTATTCGCCCGCGGCGACCGATGCCACCGTGCCGAGGCCGGTCGGGACGTTCGCCTGTCCCTCGAAGTTCCGGCCCCACACCCGGATGGTGCCGTCGGCCAGCCGCACCACGGTGTGGTATTCGCCGGCGGCCACCTGCACCGCGTCCGGCAGCGTGACAGGCGCCATCGTCTGGCGCTCGAAGTTCTCGCCCCAGCCCCGGACCTTGGTGGCCTGGGCGCCGGCGGAGGACGCGGGAAGGGCGATCAGGGCGGCGGTGACGGCGAGGATGGGGGAGGTGGATCGCATGGTGTTCGCAGAGAGCGCGAACGGGAGGGGGGCAGGTCATCACCCATTTTCGGAAATGTGTGGATTGGGAAGAATCGCCCCGGGATCCCGAATGGTCGAAGGAGCCCGCTTCGCGGCCGCCCGCCCCGGAAAAGCGCAGAAGCCGAAGGCACATGACCTTCGGCTTCGAGCTTGAGAGCGGGTGAAGGGACTCGAACCCTCGACGTCCACCTTGGCAAGGTGGCACTCTACCACTGAGTTACACCCGCAAAACCTCCGGTCGGGCGCGCAACCGGCTACTTCGAACTTCGCGCGCGCCCGATCTCGGAAAGAGAGATTGTAGTCACAGCCGACAACGTGCGCAAGGGGTAACTGCAACTTGATAACACGGCGGACGTTGCATAAATCGCAGCCAAACGGCGCTGCGCAGTATCGACGCGACGCTCCATACGATCCCCCCATGCAAGCCTCCACATACGCCGTTCGCAACAGCGTCGCCACCATCATCCGCGCCTCCGCCATCACCTGCGTATGCCTGGCCACCGCGTGCGCTCCGAACGCCGCAAACATCCCGAACACACTCAACGCGCCGCCTTCTCCACTCGCGCCGCCCGCCTCCGCATCCGCACCCACCCACATCGCCGTGATCGCCGCTGAGACCGGATCGATGTCACCCATCGGTATCGCTGCCATGCGCGGGGCGCAACTGGCCATCACTGAACACAACCGCACATCCACACTCCGCTTCGACACCGAGTGCATCGACACGCAGAGCTCATCACCACGCGCCACTGAACTCGCCCGCGCCGCCGCCGCTCGCAACACGCTTGGCATCGGCTTCACCGACAGTGACCCCGCGCTGGTGGCCGTCCCCGAATTCACACGCCTTGGCAAACCATTCGTGGTGCTCGGCGCCACTGACCCAAAGCTGCCCGCCCGCTGCGGCGCTGGCACGTTCCTTGCATGCTTTGGCGACGACGCACAAGCCATCGCCGCCGCCGACTTTGGCGCTGCGCGCTTTGGGAAACGCACACTCGTCATCTTCGACTCACGCCATGAATACACGCGCACGCTCGCTAGCTACTTTCGCAGCCACATGGGCAACGACTTGGGCGGCACCGTGGTTGCAGAGTTTGACCTGAGCTTCACACCCGCAGCCGCCGTTGCACCGCACTTGGTTTCGCCAGCCAACCAAGCGGACTTCATCTTTGTTGCCTGCATGCCAGAGGACATCGCTGCGGTACTGAAGTCCGTTCGATCTGCACTGGCAACAACCCCGATCATCGGCGGTGATTCATTCGACTGCGCAGCGGTACTGAATACGCCCACCGCCAACAGCCAAGCAAGTACGAACGCCGCGTCCGCAACGGTCCCCAGCAATCGCGTCTGGTTCACCACTCACGCGTGGCTTGGCGCTGGCGCCTCGCCCGCCGCACTTACATTTGTCGATGCGTATTCCACCGCGTACGGAACTCCGCCGCCCAACGCGTTTGCAGCACTCGGTTACGACACCGCTCGCCTAGCCATTGACGCACGTGCGCGCGCCGGCAGCGACGATCCCAAAGCCATCGCCGCTGCACTGGCCGCAACCACCAATTTCCAAGGCATCACCGGCACGATCAGTTACGCCAACGGCCCAGTTCCCCAAAAGAAAGTCTGGATCGTTTCCGTTGCGAACGGCACGCTGCAACTCGCGCCATAAAAAAACTCGCGCGCTCGCCAGACAGGCCGAGCGCGTGAGCGTGGGGGTCAAGAATTCGCCGACTGTGCGTTCCTGCCGAACGCGTCCGTCACATCACTGGCATGCACCCCAGGCGCTCAGGAGCTGCCCAAGATCCGAGCCATTCACTACGCCGTTGCCGTCAAGGTCGCCAGGGCCAGAAAGTCCCCATGCGCTCAGGAGCAATCCAAGGTCCTCGCCACCAACCACGCCGTTCCGCGCGTTGATTGGGGCAATGTCCGCCGGGCACGCACCTGGGTAACTATTCGGATCCGACGGATCGGTAGCCGCAATCACCTCATCGCGGTCGAGCGCGCCATCTCCGTCGCGATCAATACCCAATCGACGCGCCATGCCCGGAGGCACCAGTGTGTAGGTGACTTCATTGCCACTAGTGGCACCAGCAAGGAGCGCCGCGGCGGTGATAGTTTCGCCAGTACGGTCGCTCACAAAGCTTCCGGCTTGCAGCAGCCAGCCGCGCGCCACACCGTCACGATTTCCCTTGGCAATCAAGCCAACTTGTGTGCTCTGGCTTGTTGCCAACGTAATGAGCTGCGTAATGCGCGCACTGTCATCACCACTTCCGCCCGCGTTGCGCGCAGTGACTTGCTGACCAGCGCCAGCATGCGTGTCAGTACCGAAACTCAACAGGAACGCTTCCACGTCACGCCGTTGCGTAGCGCCGGTGGCGCCAGCAGGGAATCGGAAGCCAATGTTGAGAACATCCTGCAGCGTTGCTTCATCGCCACCGTGATCGAACCCGAAGCCGCGGTTGTTGACCAGCGAACTCTTGTTGGCGCCGACCTTTCGGTACGTGTCGCGCAGTGGAGAATTCTTGCGGTTCTGCGGCTCATTTGCCGGCGGTGGAGCCGGGATATCAACCTTCTGATTGGTGCCAGTGATCCCAGCGTGGCAATTGATGCACGTGAGTCCGGGAGGCGCTCCAAAGATCTGCGAGGTATTAAAGATGGTCTGCCCAGCAGTTGGACTACCCGTGCCGCCAGCACCAGTGACCACGCCACCAACGATCGGAATGGAAGCCTTCAGCGTGTTGTCAATGTTGCGATTGGGGTTTGGTCCAAAGGTGAGCGAGGCAACATAGTGCTCCATGCTGGCCATCTCAGTCACGGTGATTTCACTGTCACGCCCCTGCAGATGGACGTACGCCTCATTGAACTCAGCCAGATCATTCTTCTCGCCGCGCCAGTGGAACGGCTCGGTGCCGATGATTCCAAAGAGCGTCTGCGTCGTCATCGGTCCCTTCATCGGGTGCCAACTGATGCAGCCCGGTACTTGGCACGATTCATCAAAGAGCTGCACGGTGCCTTGGGTATTACCAATGTCCCACGCCACACGATCGCTCCGTGCATCCACATGGCACGATGCGCAGCTTGACTGCCCAAGGCCGGAGGTGAGATGCGTGTCAAACAGGAACTTGCGCCCCTCCTTCACGGTGGCAGGCGTTGGATCATGGAACGCAATCCGTGCAATCTCAGAATTGGTGGCGGTGCTGACTGCAGACACCGATCCTTCAAATCGATTCAACACATAGAGCCGGCTACCGTCGGCATTCATCACCAGACCAGTTGGGCCTTCGCCAACAGTGATCGTGGCAGTGCGCCCGCCACTTGCGTCAAACCCAATCACATTGTTGGAGCCAAGACCAGCAACCCACGTCGTGCCGTTTGCGCTGAACGCCACGCCGCGCGGATCACCAATCGACTGTAATCGATTGAGCACCGATGTGGTCGGGCTGGTGTAGGTGAGGTGCGGATTCATATCAATCACCGAGCCCGGGCCTGCACCGCCAGCAAGGCGCGCAGCGACGCACTTCACAAACACGCTATTGACATTCTGTTCAAAGCGCAGTTCGTTGCGTGATTCCATGCCGATGGCAACCACATCGCCGTTGGGCGCAGTGCCAATGCCGGCAACGATCGTCATGAGACCCTTCACGTAACTCACTGCGTTGGTCTGCGCGTTGATGACAGCAATGTCGTTGTCATGTTGGTCCCACGTGACCAAGCTGGTCCAGTTGCGATTGTTTCCATCAAGCCACTGGTTGGTGGTGGTGTTCTTGCGAACGATTTGACCAACCCTTGGCGCAGTGCCGTTCGATGCAGCCTTCGCGGGGCTGAAGGTGGTGCCAGAATTCGGAGGCGGATTCACGCCGCCGTACGGACCACTTGCCAGACTCACCGTTGCGTGCGGCAACATGGTGGAGTGATTACCAGATTCAAAGATGGCCAGGTACACGGTGTTGCCATCAGCACTCGCAGTGAGTGCACGCGGTTGACTGCCGGCAATCGCTACCGTTGTCACAGTCGCTGGGCTTGCAGCATCAACCACCGCCAGTCGCTCGGCGAGTGAGAGTGAAACAAACGCTTTCTGCGGAGTGCCGGCAAAGACCACGTCTGATGGCTCGTCGCCGATCAAGATGGTTCTGGTCACGCGCATGGTGGCAAGGTCAACCACGCTGACGGAGTCAGAAATCTGATTGACGACCCACGCTTCCGTAGCACTGCGTGCGCGCACCGACACCGGGTCAAGACCAACCGGCACTGAGCCGCGCTTCACCGGCGAGCCGCCCACAACGTCGTACACCTCCAGGCGCGCATCGGCAGTATTCACGGCGAGCAGGACGAGTCCGTTCGGCGTGAGGTCGATGGGGTGTGACTGCGGTGATTCCCAGTTCACAAACGAGGCGCTCTGCGCAATGGCAGGCAGAGCGATAGCGAGGGCGGCGAGAGCGGATACGTGGAAAGTGCGCGTCATTGCAACCACTGTTGCCCGACGCAGCTACTCAGGGACAACGCCGGCGGGAATTGTGGGTGGCCACCAGCGCGTCCCATTCCGGTCCAAACGCGGATTCGTAGTTCTTCCAGCGGCCGATCGAGGTTCGATTGATCGGGCGTCGGACTTGCTCATGGCTCAGCGTCAACACCGTGCGCGTGTTGTCCTCCGGGCGCAGCATGTCAGATTCTTGGGCAATTCCCAAGAACTTGGTCACCCGCTGCGCGTGTCCGTCGGGGTCTTCAATCAAGTCTTCGTACACAATTTCTTCGTGGCGAATCTTGAGTACGGAGAGTGCTTCCATGGAGAGCGCGCGTTCGGCGGTCATGACTTCGCGGATGCCGCCAAGCGAACCGGTCCATCCAAAGTGCTTGGGGTTGAAACTAGAGAGATACAAACTCACCGCCGTGTCACGCGGATCACGGGTGATGTGCATGCAGCTTGCACCCGGAAGAATGGCCGCAACAGCAGGCAGCCAGCGCCACGTCTGCAGCGACTTGTCTACCAGCCACGCCTTGTCTGCTACGTCTGGTGTCCGCGCGCCGGAGATGTAGTTGTTCTGAAACATCACCGCATCTTCTGGACTCAGGGTGCCAAGTCCGCGCGGCCATGCGCCCGCATGAACCAGCGAATCTCCAAGCGCCATGATCCCTTCGTACTCGCCGATTCCAGCGACGCACGAATGGCGGTCAAGCATTTGCTCAAGGAGCGTTGTGCCACTGCGCGGCATTCCAACAATGAATGCAATGCCTTGCACGTCCGGAACTCGCGGGTTGAACCATGCCTTGCCATTGGCAAGCAGTTGTCGCTGCGCATGCACATCCGCGTGCATGTCGGAGAGGTTGAAGACCGGAGCCGTGTTCTCGTGGATGTACGTGGCAAGTTCCCACGCGCGGCGATACTCGCCAGCAGAATCGAGCAACTGCACTGCTTCGAACCCCGCGTTACGGCGCATGGACATTTCGCCTGGCTCGCGTGCGATTGCTTCAAACTCAGTAACCGCACCTTCGCGGTCATCCTTGGCACGCACGCGCGCCGCCATGATTCGGCCGCGCACATCAGTGAGCCACATGCCGCCTTGCTCAACTAAGGTCTTCATTTCCGCGCGCTTTCCGGTGCGGTGCAGGATGTCAGCGAGGAAGATGGTTGCATCCAGCGCGTTCGGCGCCTTCCGCGCAATCAACACGCGCAGGCGATCAATGGCCTTGTCGCTGCGAGCGAGGTAGTGATCAACAATCGCCCACGCCATGCCAATGCGGTGGTCGCCAGTGATCATGCGCTCCGCGCGTTCGAGCGCTTCTTCTGCAACTCGCATGCGGTTCATACCGATCGCGCAACGTGCAACGCCAAGCCAGGCCTCGCCGTCGCGCGGGTTGCGGCGCAACATGTCGCCCGCAAGATGCTTGGCATTCAGGAAGTCGCCGCGTTGCAGCAAGCGCTGAAGTTCTGCCCGTTGATTGACAGGAGGTGGCATGGAATTCGGATGCTACTAGTCACAGCGGTGCGGCCGCTGCGCGAAATGCTCGATCAGTCCCACTCTTTGCCGAACGCCCACTCATAATTCTTCCAGCGTCCAATCGACGATCGGTTGATCGGCTTGCGCACCTGCTCATGGCTGAGGGTCAGCACGGTGCGCGCGTTTGCTTCCGGCGCAAGAACGGAATCTTCCATCGGCAAGCCCATACGCTTCAGGCACCGCTCCATGTGGCCGCGCGGGTCGGCAACCAACGCTTCGTAGACGATCGATTCGTGCGGGATTCCGAGCGTATGCAGGGCTTGCGGCACCAGTGCCCGTTCGGCGGCGATGATGCGGCGGATGCTCTCCAACGAACTGGTCCAACCGACGTTCTTCGGATGGAAGTTCGAGAGGAACAAGCTGACCGCCGTGTCGCGCGGTTCACGCATGATGTGGAAACACACGGCGCCCGGCATGACGGCGGCGACAGCGGGCAGCCAGTGCCAGGTGTTGAGTGACTTGTCGAACATCCACTGAGTATTGCCGCGTCGCATGGAAGCGATGCCTGATAGATAGGCCTGCTGCATCGCCAGCGCTTCATCAGTGGGCAGCATTGCCAGTCCGGTTGGCCATGCGCCAGCGGAGATGACTGCAGTGCCCAGTGTGTTGATGCCGTCGTACTCGCCGATGCCAGTGACCGCGGAATGGCGATCAAGCATCTGCTCAAGCAGGGTGGTGCCGCTACGGGGCATGCCAACCACCAGCGCAACGCCATTCACCGCGGGTGCGCGCGGCGTGAACCATGGCTTGCCGCGGGCGAGCAGTGTGGATTGTGCGTTGGCATCGACAATCACTCCTTCAACATCAAAGCGTTCGCCGGTGGTGGCGTGTAGGTGTTCCGCCAGTGCAAAGGCACGGCGGTACTCGCCCGCGGCATCAAGCATGCGGACCGCATCGAAGCCGGCGATGCGGCGCGCCATGGCAAGCGCGTCGCTGCGTGCGAAGGCTTCCAGTCGGTCGGCGGTGCCAGTGGGGTCCGTCAGTGCGGTCACTCGTGCGGTGAAGATCGGCGCGCGCGGGTCGTTGAGCCACGCGCCGCCGCTGCTCACCAGCGCTTGCAGTTCTTGCCGGCGCCCGGCGCGGTGGAGCACTTCCGCAAGCACCATGGTGGCGTCCGTGGTGTTGGCTGACCCGCGGGCGATGAGAGTGCGGAGGCGGTCGATGGCGGCGTCGCTGCGGCCGAGTCGGTGGTCGATGATGGCCCGCAGCAGGGCAATCTCCGGTGAGGTTCCGCTGAGGCGGATGGCGCGTTCGACGGATTCGTCGGCAACGGTCAGGCGCCCCAGAGCAAAGGCTGCCCGGGCGTTGGCGTACCACGAGCGGAAATCGCGGGGGTTTCGGCGCAGGCTTGCGCTGGTTCGCAGCAGGACTTCCCCAAAGGCTCCACGGGTCAGGAGGGCCTCAATATCAGGGGTTTCAGAGGGGGAAGCCATTGGCATCAGGGACTTTACCGTGCCTCGTGGCGGGATTTTTCAGAAAGTTGCTTGCAATTACCCGTGCGCCGGGCATAGTTCTCAACAGTCAGTTGGTTTCCCCCCTCTGACGATTCCCTTCCGTTTGTTTCCCCTTCGTTTCCCTTATTTAGGACTTATATCATGAAGACTCTGATCGCTTCCGGCATCGCCGCAGCCGCTTTGGTTTCAGCCGCATCAGCGGACGTTACCTTCACCTTCACCAACCAAACCTGGACCGGCTTCAACTTTACCGAAGCCTTCGCTGCAGGAACCCTCACCGGTAACCTGAGAGGCGTGACCGTCAACGCGACGTTGAATGCATCCACCAATTACACCTATGCCGACGACTTGTGCGTTTACGTGGCACCAGCTCCGTTGGCACTCGGCGGCCTGCTGCAGTGCGGCGGCTTCTCGAACCTCAACGCAGGTCAGCGCTACAGTTGGGCAAACGGCGCCTCAGACGCTCCCGGTACGCCCGTGACCGGCACCGTGAATTTCACGACCAGCATCGACATGGGTCGTAGCCCGACCCAGATTATTTGGGTCGGTAACGGCTACGGTGCTGCTGGCACCTCCGGTACCTTTACCGGCACCATCACGCTGCTCGGCGTGACCGCAATTCCAGCCCCAGGCGCCGTTGCGCTCTTGGGACTCGCAGGCTTCTGCAGCCGTCGTCGTCGCGCCTAAATCGCATTGACGATCTGAAGATACGAATGACACCAGGGCGATCCGTATGGGTCGCCTTGGTTCTTTTTCGGCCGACCTACTTGGGAATCAACTTGGGAATCAACGCCACAGTTCGGCGATCGGCACCGCGAACATCCCCTCGCCGAATCCCACGGTGACTTCGCCGTCGTACAGGACGATGCCGCAGACGAACCGCTTTCCGCTTGCCTCGCGCAGGCGGTGCATGCCTCGGAAATCGGTCGGATGCACGGTGGATGATGCCTTGACCTCGACGCCGCTGACGCGCGAGCCGGAGTGCTCGAGCACGATGTCCACCTCGGCTAAATCCTTGTCGCGGAAGTGCGAAAACTCGATCCCGTCATCGAATGCTGAGGACTGGCGCCGCAGTTCGCCCAAGACGAATGTCTCGAGCAACTGGCCAAGCGCCTCGCGGTCCTCCCACAGCGCCGCTGGCGACAGACTAAGCAGCGCGCACGCCAAGCCGCTGTCAGTGACGTGGAGCTTTGGTGTCTTCACTAGCCGCTTCAGGCGGTTGCTGTGCCATGGCGGCAGTTCTTCCAGAATGAAGATGCGCTCGAGCAGCGTGATGTAGTCGCGGATCGTCGGTCGCGTTATCTGAAACGGTGCTGCAAGCTCACTGACGTTGATCAGCCGGGCCGTCTGCGAAGCGGCCAACTTCAGTAGTTTCGGTATCGAGTGAAGGGAGCCGATCCGCGCAAGATCCCGCACGTCGCGCTGCACCAGCGAATCAACGTAATCCGCGTACCACTGCTTTCGCCGCGCGGGTGCCTTTCGAGCGAGTGCAGCAGGAAAGCCGCCGCCTGCGACACGTGCGGCAAGTTCCTCTCCAAGACGCTGAGAAGTACGCATCTTGAAATCACCTCGCAGGAGCGTCCGTAGGAGCGTTGGTTCCCGCCGCTCCAGTTCGCACTGCGCGAGCGGGTGGAGTCGGATCGAGCCCATCCGGCCAGCGAGCGAGTCAGCCATCTTTGGCAGCAGGAGCACGTTGGTAGAGCCGGTGAGCAGGAAGCGACCAGGCTTGCGCCGGTGGTCGACCTCCATTTTGAGCGGCAGGAAGATCTCGGGCGCCCGCTGCACCTCGTCAATGATCACGCGCTCTGGAAGCCGCGCCACGAAGCCGGCGGGATCGTCCTGCGCGGCGCGCCTCGCCGCATCATCATCAAGGTTCAAGTACGCGAATCCAAGGCGTTCGCCAACCTGCTTCGCAAGCGTCGTCTTGCCGCATTGCCGCGGGCCGTGGACGAGTACCACCGGCGTGTCCGAAAGGGCTTCGGTCAAGGCGCCTTCTGCAAGCCGCGGCAGTGGTGGATGATTTGACATCCGGCTGATTGTAACCTTTAGGTGCGTCTATTTGAAACCTTTTTTACCGTCTATGTGCAACTTTTTAATTCGGCTATTTGAAACCATTTATGAACACGCGGGCGTGCACAGGGCTCGTCGATCGGAGATACGAATAACACCAGGGCGATCCGTATGGGTCGCCTTGGTTTGTTTTTGGAGTGGCGGTGGTCAAAAATTCGGCGTGATGTGAAAAAGCATGATCGACTCTGGACTCGCTTTGCGCCTCAATGGGTGCAACGATCTTCGTTGTGACGATTCATGCCCTTAGCTCTCATGATTGGACACACATTATGAAGACCCTGATCGCTTCCGGCATCGCCGCAGCAGCATTGGTTTCAGCCGCATCAGCGGACGTCACCTACACCCTGACCAACGAAACCTTCTCCAGCTTTACCTTTATCGAAGCCTACGCCCCAGGAACCCTCATCGGCACCCTGACCGGCGCGTCCATCGATGTGACATTGAATGCGTCCTTTCGTGGCACCTTGGCGAGTGATTTGTGCGTTTACATGAACCAAGTTCCTACCTCGAGCAACGGTCTGCTGCAGTGTGGCGGCTCCTCGGACCTATACGCAACCCAGCGCTACACCTGGCCAACCGGCGGCTCGAGCATCCCCGGCACCACATCGATCGGCACCGTGAACTTCACGACCGGCATCGACATGGCCGCCAATCCAACCCAGTCCATTTGGATCGGTAACGGTTACACCAACCCGAATGGCCCCACCGGCACGTGGACCGGCACCATCACGCTGATCGGCGTGAGCGCAGTTCCAGCCCCAGGCGGCGTGGCGCTCTTGGGACTTGCAGGCCTCACTGGCCGTCGTCGACGCGCCTAAAGCGCATTGACGATCTGAAGATTTGAATGACACCAGGGCGATCCGTATGGGTCGCCTTGGTTTGTTTTTGGAGTGGGTGCGGAAAAATATGGCGTCGCGCGGAAATCATGATCGATTCGGGACCCGCTTTGCGCCTTTATAGGTGTCGCAATCTTCGTTGTGACGATCCATTTCCTTATTTCCCACAATTGGACACACATTATGAAGACTCTGATCGCTTCCGGCATCGCCGCAGCAGCTTTGGTTTCAGCAGCATCAGCGGACGTCACCTACACCTTAACCAACGCGACTTTCGGTGGATTTGATTTCATACAAGCCTATGCCGCAGGAACCCTCACCGGCACCCTGACGGGCGCGTCCATCAACGTAACGTTGAATGCGTCCACTTCCACCTGCTGGGCAAGCGACCTATGCGTTTACGTGGACGCACCTCCGTTGAATCTTGGCGGTCTGCTGCAGTGCGGCGGCTTCGACAACTTCAGCGCATCCCAGAATTACCGCTGGCCAAACGGCCAAAGCAGCGTGCCCGGCACCACCTCGATCGGCACCGTGAACTTCACGACCGGCATCAACATGGCCACAAATCCCACCCAGATCGTCTGGATCGGTAACGGTCAAACTAGTTCTAACACCTCCGGCACGTGGACCGGCACTATCACGCTGATTGGCGTGACCGCCGTTCCAGCTCCGGGAGCATTGGCGCTCTTGGGACTCGCAGGCATCTACAGCCGTCGTCGACGCGCCTGAAGCGGATTGACGATCCATTTCCGTTTCCCCCACAATTGGACACACATCGTGAAGACTCTGATCGCTTCCGGCATCGCCGCAGCAGCTTTGGTTTCAGCCGCATCGGCGGACATTACCTACACCCTCACCAACGCGACCTTCGGTGAATTTGATTTCAACGAAGTCTATGCCGCAGGCAGCCTCACCGGCGTCCTGACTGGCGCGTCCATCGATGTGACATTGAATGCGTCCACCAATTACACCTACGCCAAAGACCTGTGCGTTTACGTGGCACCCACGCCGTTCAATGACGGCGGCCTGCTGCAGTGTGGCGGCACCTCGGACCTGCAAGCAACCCAGCGCTACAGCTGGCCGAACGGCGATAACTACGCTCCCGGCACCACCTCAATCGGCACCGTGAACTTCACGACCGGCATCGACATGGCTGCCAATCCCACCCAGTCCATCTGGATCGGTAACGGTTACAGCGCTAATTACAACTTCGGCACCTGGTCCGGCACCATCACGCTGCTCGGCGTGACCGCAGTTCCAGCCCCAGGCGCCATGGCGCTCTTGGGACTCGCAGGCTTCTGCAGCCGTCATCGACGCGCCTGAAGCGTATTGACGATCTGAAGATTCGAATGACACCAGGGCGATCCGTATGGGTCGCCTTGGTTCTATTTTCAGCGGGTTATTGGGGGTAGACTTTGCCCCGCTCGGCGCATGCACCGCGCCTCTCGGAACAACATGATCCACATGATCCACATGATCCACACAATCGCCGCCACCCTCGTCAGCCTTTCCATCGCCTTCGTTGCCCCCACCCAGGCGCCAGCAGTTGGCAATCCCGCGCCTCCGGCGAGCGCCCCCGCGCCTGCGGCGGGGAACAGGGCTGCCCCCGCACAAACTGCAGCCATGCCCGCGCACCCCAATCTCTGGCCGCAGGACATCACTTCCAACGGCAAGACCTACCGAGTCTTTCAGCCGCGTGTCACCGGCATCGACGGCGCGCGTGCGTACTTGGTCACGCAGGTTTCCATGGACGACGCTGATGGCAAGACCGTGACTGGCAATGCACAGTTGCAGGCGGAGATGATGGCTGCTGACGTTCCCGGCGAAATAGAGATCAATCAGTTTGCAGTGCGCGCGTTCACGATCGATGGCAAACCTGCCTCCGATGCCGATGTGAAGGCGCTGTCGCAGGCGCTCTATGTGGTAGCCATGACCACCACTCGTCCCATCTTGCTGCAGAACATGCGGCTTGTGAATGCGCGCGGCAGTTCAACGCCGGGCGTTGTTTCCGAAGTGCCGGCAATCACTTTGACGCAGCAGCCAACGGTGCTTATCGCTGTGGATGGCGCACCGCGGATGGCTCCGCTTGGTGCCACCGGTTGGACCATGGTGACGAACACCGCTTCGGTATTGCTCAAATCAAAGGACGGCTCGTGGTGGACGCGCGTTGGTGGAGCGTGGGTTTCGTCCGCGGTGATGGAGACTGGATATCTGGCTGCGTCGGCGCCGCCGCCCGCGGATGTAGTCGCCGCACTCGGTACGGCACCTGCGCTACCCAAGGCTGTCTCCGCGATGCCGCCCCTAGTAAAGGCGCCTGCACTCAAGACCGCCGCAGTGGTGGTGGCTACCAAGCCAACCGTGTTGGTCTCCATGGATGGCGCGCCAGTACTTGGTAACGCTGGTCCCGGCGTGCAATGCGTCAAGAACACTAACAGCATTCTGCTGACCACCGATGGCAATGCGTTCTATCTGTTGGCTTCAGGGCGATGGTTTATGACCACTTCGCTCGGCACGGGCGCATGGAGCGCAGTGTCGCCCGGCGCAGTACCGGCGCAGTTTGCTGGTCTGTCGCACACCAAGCGTTACGACGGCGCACGCGCTGCAGTCCCCGGTACCGATGAGGCCGACGAAGCAACGCTTGCCGCGCGCGAGATTCGCACCGTCACGCTCAATCGTGCTGGCGCGCAGCCGAAATTCACCGTTGCGGGTGGCATGCCGGATGGCAACACTGCATGGGCGTCCATTGCGGACTCGCCAGTGAAGTGGTTGCCCGGTGCTTCGCAGCCGGTGTTGCTCTTTGAGGGCAAGGCTTATTGCTGCGATTCCGGTGCATGGTTCATGGCGCCGTCAGTCACCGGACCGTGGGCGCTTGCGGAGACCGTTCCGGGTGCGATCTATGCGCTCCCAACTTCGTGCCCCGCGTATGCGTGCACTTACGTGTGGGTCTTTGGCGCAACGCCGGATACGGTGACCTATGGATTTTCACCGGGATACCTCGGCACGTATTTGATGGACGGAACGCCGGTGTATGGAACCGGTCGTGTGTACACAGCGCCTGCGGGCGGCGCGTACCGCGCGTACCCAGCCACTTACGGCAGCGATGCAACCTATGACTCGCAGACCGGCACGTTCTCGCCGCCGGATGATCCGAACGATGATTACGCGTACTACGGAAGCGCGGATGTGAATCCCATGTACCTCACTGGCGACGGTTGGGGCGGATGGGGTTGGTGCTCCGGCTGGAACGTCGGTTGGGGCTACGGCATGAACAACTGGTGGGGTTGGAATCACTGGGGCTGGTGGATGAATCAGTGGCACCCGTACTACAACCGCTGGGCAGACAATCACTCGGATTGGCAGAAGCAAGGTCTGACCGATGCAGCCAAGCGCAACGCTGAGCGGAATAAGCCGATCGACAAGCGTTCATGGCCAGCGGCGCGCGGCTCCATGGCGAATGCGGGGCAGACCGGCATCCGTAGCGCGGCCAATCAAGGCTCGCGTCGCGATGCTTCTCCTGAGGCATCAACTGAGAATCAGCAGGCCATTAATCGGCAGTTCCAAGGCGCGGCTGGCGATGCGCCGGCGGCGTTCCGTGGTCCGGGCAATGAGTACGGATACCCCGCTGCGGCGTACCGGAGTTGGAACGGCATGGGCTCCGACCTTGGCGGAAACTGGGGGTATTCACCCCTGGCGCGTCCCAACGGATTCCACCCGCCACAGCAGTTCGCCAATCCAGGCGCGTACTGGGGTTCGGGCACGCAGATTGGCAACAACCTTGGGCCAAACGCGGGCCCGTACTCGTCTCCTACAGGTCACGGTGGCTGGGGCACCTACGACCGATGGGCAGGCGAGGGCATTCGCGGTACTGAGTACAGCGACTCCGGCGATCACGTTGCAACGCCGCGATGACGGCTGTTGACTGCAGACGACGCCTGTGGTGATAGCGCAGAAATGAACAGGTGGGTACGCGAGCCAAGGCTCACGTACCCACCTGTGTGTTTATGGAAGTGCTTACTTGTCTTCCGGCGTGATTCCAAATCCTGAGCGGTTCGGATACGCCGGGCGAGCAGGGTGCGTGACCGGTGCACGCGCCAACTCAGCAAGCAGCAGTTCAACAGCCTTGTCCATCTGCGGGTCAACGCCGCCGTAATGCGGTCCACCCTTCATAACGCCGGGGTCATCAAGCACCTCGACGGTTGGATCAACGCCGTGGCCTTCGATGCCCCACGTGCCGTCCTTCTCATAGAACGCAAAGACTGGGACGCGGACGCCGGAGCCATCGATCATTCCAGGATTACCACTGATTCCCACCAGGCCGCCCCACGTGCGGGTGCCAACCAGCGGGCCAAGGTTCTCATGCCGGAAGAGCCACGGGAACATATCGCCGCCCGAGCCAGCGAGCCCGTTGATGAGCATGGCCTTCGGTCCGTTGTGCGAACTGCCGGGCCAGATCCAATCGTGCTGGTCGCGGCGCGCCCAGTAGTTGGTGACCGGGCGATTGAGCATTTCAATGAAGCGTGATGGAATCTGTCCGCCACCATTCCAACGATCATCAATGATCAGCGCTTGTTTGAATTGCTCGCCTTGGAATTGGCGCACCAGATCAGACTGTCCGTCGAGCCCCGTATTGGGCACGTAGATGTAGCCCACCTTGCCGCCAGATTTCTCGGAGACATAGCGGCGGTTTGATTCAATCCAGTCGCGGTAGCGCAGATTGTCTTCGCCGCCCATTGGCTTGACGACTACTTCGCGCACCTTGTCATCCATCGTTGGGTTTGTTCCAATGGTGAGCGCAACGGTCTTGCCGCTCAGACCTTCGAATGCAGCCCATGGATCCTTGGCGCCGTTGACAGGCAGACCATTGACGGCCAGCAGGTACTCGCCTTCCTTGACATTCATGCCAAGCTCTTGCAATGGATTGCGCGCATCAGTATCCCACGGAGCGCCGGATACCAAGTGCTTGAATCGGTAGACGTTCTTGCCGTCTGGTCCGATCGCTACTTCCCAGTCAACGCCAAGCATTCCGATACTGACGCTTGGTCCGCCGCCACCGTCACGCCCGTTGTAGTAGGCATGACCAACGTTCAGTTCGCTGATCATCTCGCTGATGATGTAACTGACATCTTCGCGGCTGTTGGCATCATTGACCATTGCCAAGTATCGCTCGCCGATGCCGTTCCAATCAACGCCGTGCATGTTCGGGTCATAGAAGTAGTCGCGGAAGATGCGCCACGCATCCTTGACCACTTGCTTCCATTCACGCTTGGGATTGATTTCCGTGAGCATGGGTTGGCTAACAATGGTCTTGCCGGTTGATCCGGCGGAAGCGTCCAGAATCTGCAGCCCCATCAGCATCTTCTTGCCATCAGCAGTGAGTTGGAAGCCGCCGCCATCGGCAACTTTCTTGACTTCCTTCTTCTTGTCCTTGATGTCGAACACCTTGATCTGGCCGCCTTGGCTGAAGATCAGTTGGTTCTTATCATTGACTCCCATACCGCCGATGCGGCTGGTGCCAAGTGGCAGCTCAATGACGCGTGATTCAAAGCCATCAAAGTCGATCGTGATCGGCTTCTTCTCTTCGGGCTTCTTCTCGTCCTTCTTGGTGTCAGTGGCGCGGGTGCCGGTGAAGGCGTACTTGGTCTCGCCGTCCTTACCGGTGGCAGTGCCGTTGCCAGTGATGGCGTCACCGTCGACGGTGGCTTCAAGCCAGTAGGACATCTCCTTCTCGGTGCCTGCGTCGTTCTTTCCGGTGAGCGTCAGCTTCTTCGCCTCGGCGTCCCACTGCCCGGCGAGTTCGCCGTTCTGTTTCTCAGAGGTGAACTTGGCGGTAGCGGCGCCGGCATCGCCGAGCGTCACTACCAGCGTGAAGGTCAACGCCGTTTCGCCGTCCTTGGTGGTGCAGTTCCAAGTACCAGCAGGGCCAGTCGCGGCAGGTGCCGTGGCTGCGGCTGGGGTCGCGGGCTTCTCTTCTTGCTTGGGCTCGGCGGGCTTCGGGTCAGCAGGCTTTGGATCAGCGGGCTTTGGATCAGCAGGCTTTGGCTCGTCTTGAATATCGCTGCTCGGACGGCGACGACGCGGGCGATCGCCCGCGGGTGCACCCTCGCCAGCGGCTCCGGCGGGCTTGGCTTCGTCCTTCTTCTCGTCCTTCTTGTCGTCGGACTTGTCGTCTTTCTTAGTGTCTTTACCCTTCTCCTCATCAATTTCCAGGAGCCACGGGTTCTTGACGTCTTTGCGAAGCGGTACGGCGTAGCCGCGAACGGTGTCTTGATAGACCCAGGTTTCGTCCAACTCACCGTACTCAGCCTTGCCGAAGCCGCGTTGGCTGGAGAAGTACAGCCAGTCGCCGGCGCGATCGAAGGTGGGATTGCTGTCATTGAACTCACCGCTGGTGACTTCGTGACTCTCGCCCTTCGCTACGTCGTACAACCAAATGCTGGCGGTGCGACGCTCAGGCAGTGACTTTGCGTAGGCCAAGAATGCACCATCGTGACTGACACTGATATCAAGGTTGCCGTCCCACGGCTCCTTGTCGATCATCTTGCGTTCGCCACTTGCAAAGTCCACCAGGTACGCCGTGGCGGTCTTGTCTTGATAGATCAGTTTCTTGGAATCAGGGAACCACTGAATGTTGGTCTTGAAGGGACCGCCATCCTTGGTGAGTTGTTTCTTCTCACCCTTGCCATCAGCAGGCATCGCCCACAGTTCATACTCACCGGTGGAGTCATCAAAGTAAGCAATCCACTTGCCATCCGGGCTCCATGCTGGTGTGCGCTCAGCAATACCGTCGGTGCGGGTCAGGTTGCGCGGAACACCATTCTCTGCAGGAGCGGTCCAGATATCGCCGCGCGCAGCGACTGCCACGCGCTTGGCACTTGGGCTGATACTGGAGCCTTGCAGTTCGTCGCTGACATCTTCAGTGCGCGTGCGAATGGTGGGGCGGTCGCCTGGAATCTTCACTTCCACCGTGCGCGACCTGCCGGATCCAAGATCCAACACCATCAACTTTGTGCCCTTTTGGAAGACAATTTCGCCATCACCGATCGCTGGCCACTTGATGTCTTCATCGGTGAATGAGGTGACTTGCTTGGTGGTGCCGGACTTGGAATCCCATGACCAAATGTTGAGCTTGTGCGGTGCCTTGGGGTCGGTGGTGGCGTCGCTCAAGTAGTACAACGTGGTGCCGCCCCACATTGGCAGCGTGTCGATTCCTTCGTAGTCAGTGACGCGCTTGGCTTCGTTGCTGCGCAGGTTGTAGACCCACACATCCGTTTGCATTCCGCCGCGGTAGCGCTTCCAGGTGCGGCCATCGATGGAATGCGGCGTGTATGCCAACCACTCGCCATCGGGACTGATAGTGCCGTTGGTGCCGTACGGAACGGGCAACGCCTCGGGTAGTCCGCCGGCTTCCTTCACCGTGTACAAACGACCAGCACGGGCGATGCCCTCCATGCCACTGGCACTGAAGAGCAGCGAACCGTCAGCGGTCCATTCATTCACCAGTTCCGCGGTCGGATGGTGCGTGACACGTTCCGGTGCGCCACCAACGGTGGGCATCACGTAGATGTCACGGTTGCCGTCATAGTTGCCGACGAACGCAATCTTGTTCCCATCCGGTGAGAAGCGCGGCATGACCTCTGCACCCGCCGCACTGGTCAGCGGGCGCGCCATGCCGCCAGCCTTGGGTACGAGCCACAGGTTGCCCGCATAGACAAAGACGATGTCTTCGCGCCCAATATCCGGGTAGCGAAGCATGGAGGCATCGGGCGTGGTGGTTGGGCCGGCGCTGAGCGCGGCCGCGACGATCGCGGAAAGGTAGGAGGTCAGCATGTGAAGAGGTGAAGTTTTACCCGCGCGGACAGCGCGCGTTGGGCGCGGCGGGATGCCTTTACTGAGTTATTGAGGCTTTTTGCGGCGATCAGTTGCTTGATCAGCCACTTTCGCGACGTCCGGGGCCTCCGGGCGAGTCGGTTGGAGTGCGCCTTCGGACTCCAAGATTTCACGCAGCCGAATCAAGCCGCGCCGCGCGTGTGTCTTCACCGTTCCCAGTGGTAGTCCGGTGCAGCGCGCAATCTCCTCATGCGAGCAACCGTGGTAGATGGCAAGTTGCAGAACACGCTGTTGCTCCGGTCGCAATTTCCCCAAAGCGACCGTGGCGCGGCTCGCTTCTTCGGTTCGCTCTGGCATATCAGGGGTCGGATCTGCCTCCGGCGCCATCGCATCGGGCAATGAAGTTGAGTCAAGCCGCCGCTGCCGCCGCCGCCCGCGATCGATCAGTCTTCGTCGAGCAATCATCGCAACAAACGTTGATTCGCTGGCAATCGCCGGGTCAAACCGAACGGCGCTCTTCCAGATGTCGATAAAGATTTCTTGCACAGCGTCATCTGCATCGGACCCAGCAAATGAAAGCTGCCGGGTCAGCGACCACACCAGTCCGCTGAATTTCTCCATGCATGCATCCATGGCGCCGGGCGTACCCGCGGCAACCTGATGCAAGATCGATTCAGCATGGGTGTCCGTCTTCATGTCTCGGGCGATGCGGAGTGCGTGCGTGGGAGGCGAATCGCGCCGTGATCGGCGGTCATGCCGTGAATCAGAAAATAAGAACCATTAAACCAGTAGTACGCACGTTGCCCGTGAATTTCTGACAATGCGTCCGCTTCTCCAATACTTGCAGCGATCGCAAAGCCGTTCTCGGACCATTTGCCGTCAGCACTTCTCCCGATCACCGGTCGATGCACCAACTTCGCATTGCGCAATTCCAGTGATAGGACGCTGCGCCGCAACATGTTGGCGTGCGGTGATCCGGGAATACTCATCGGATTGTCGCTGGTGATGACGGCAAATGTGCTTGATCCAAGTTCACGCTGGATCTGTGCCATGGCTTCGGCGGAGACGGGCTCGCTGAGCGAAACCGTTGGCCCGCCCGGAAATTCCAGCACCGCCGCTGCGTAATGGTGGTCAATCTCAGCGGCGTGTTCAGCTTGTGCTACTCGGGTGTGCGGCGTTGCTTCAAGCAAGGCGGCTACTTCGGTTTCTGCGTGAGTGAGGCTGGCACCAATCCGCTGCAGCGCTTCTGCGCGTGAGACATCACTTCCGCGCGAATCAGTGGCCGCATCAAGTGCGCGCGCGGTCTCACGAAGGCGTGCCCGAATGACATGGCTCGCTTCTTGAGAAATGGCGTCGCGCGCGTGTCCGCTGATGCGTGCACGCGCCGAAGCGCCCTGTGCCGCACGATCCGCGAACTCGCGGGCAGCACGCGCGTCAAGCTCTGTGGATATGGAGCGAATGGCAAGGGCGCACGCGAACGAAGCAATCGCTCCGAGCAGCAAGATGATGGTGTTGGCGCGATGATGGTGGCTATCAATCCATCCGCTGGTTGGGCGAAGTTGCACCGTCCACAACAGTCCAGCGGTTCCAAACGTGCACTCCGGTGGAGGGTCAAGAATGGCCACCCCCTGCACGGAACTTTCGATGGTGACTCGGTCGCTTCCTGGGCCATTGATGTTGACGGTCAGCGCAAGGTCGTGAGCAATTCCAGCGCTGATGGGCTGCACGATGGCGGGGGCATCGACCAACGCCACGAGCACGCGACCGTTTGAAGCCGGCGTGGCCATCAGGACATGCGTCCCATGCGCAGTCATGGCTCGGTCGCCGGCGCGCGCCGCTGTGGCAATGCTGCCGAGGTTTGATTTCAGTCGCTCAGCCTGCTCCGGCGGAACGGTTGAGCCGGTTTCAATCTCTCCCTGGGTGTTCAGGAGCGCAAGCGCGATTGTTCCACGAAAGTCAACCTCAAAGGTTCGTGCGGCAGCGAGCCACTCATCATTGGGGGCGGTGCTGGATCGTGCACCCAGTTGTGACATTGCAGAAAGTCGATCATCGACCGAGACATGAAGTGCAGCAGCGATCGCCTCCTGACTGCCCGCGAGGTCAGTACGGCCCACATCACTCTCGTTCACTTCGGCATACATCCAGAAGATAAGTACGAACGCCATCAGTGCCGAGAATGAGAGCCCCGAAAGAAATAGCAGCAGTGTGCTTCGTTTGCGAGCCATGGAGCCCGCAATTCCTACGACGAGGCCGCCGCTAACAAACAGTGCTGCGGTTGCAATCGGGCTTACGGACCGAATCACTTGGTCCACGCCTGGGTAGTCGATCATTCTGTGCTGTGGCATCAATCGTGCCATCACAGCAACGCCGCACAGTCCACCAACGATGGCGCCTATCAATATCCAACGAGATCCCGCGGCGCGATCAGCAGCGGGAGGGGTGTTCATACAGGTGCTTCCTCACGCTCAGCGCGTCGTCGCTTCAATTCCGCGTCAATGAAGCCGCCGATATCGCCATCCAAGACGCGCTGTGGGATCATCATTTCAAAGCCGGTCCGGTGGTCTTTGACGCGGTTGTCATAGAACACATAGGAACGAATTTGTGTGCCCCAGCCGCGGTCAACTTTGCCTCCCACTGCGGCGTCGAGCTCAGCTTGGCGACGCTCTTCTTCCAGTGCTTCCAGCTTGGAACGCATCACTGCCAGCGCCTGCGCCTTGTTCTGCAATTGATCGCGGAAGGTACTGGCCACCACTTGTAAACCAGTAGGAATATGCGTCACTCGGATGGCACTTGCCACCTTGTTGACGTTCTGCCCACCCGGACCACTGGCGCGGACGAAGGCAATGATTTCCAGATCCTTGTCCGGGATGGTCAATCCGTTGTCTTCAAACTCTGGAGTGACATCCAGTGTCGCAAAGCTGGTCTGCCGCTTTCCTTCTGCATTGAACGGACTCACGCGCGCAAGGCGGTGCGTGCCACGTTCGCAGTTCATGTATCCGTAGACGAATGGGCCGCTGAGGCGATACACCACTTCGGCAAGCCCCACTTCACTGCCGGGAAGTCGGTGCATCTCTTCCACTTTGAAGCCCATGGTGTTCCACCAGTACAGGTACATGCGTTCCAGCATCTCGGCCCAGTCGTTGGCCTCGGTGCCGCCCACGCCAGCCTGAATGGTGATGAAGCAGTTGCGATGGTCGTGCTTCTCAGAGAGCAGACTCTGCGCCTCAACTTTATCCATGTCCGCAACCATCTGGTGGATTGATTCATCCACCTCGGCAAGGAGTTCGGCATCGTTGCCTTCCTTGGCCATTTCATAGCCAACGGTGGCGTCTTCAAATTTGCGCATCACCAACTCGAGCGGCTCAATCTGCGCGCGCACGATTTTCAGTTGATCGATGGTTTTCTGTGCCGAACGTTGGTCACCCCAGAATTCCGGGGACTCCATCTTGGCTGTCAGTCGTTCGCGCTCTAGTACCTTTGTTGGGTAGTTAAAGAGAGTCGCGGATGGTTGTGATCCGCGCCTCGAGGTCGCTTAGTACGGGTTGGTGGGCGTCGTAGTGCATTTGGGAAGTGTACGCCTTCAGCGAGCAGCATTTATGCGCTATAGGATGTTGGTCTTATGAAGGTTTCCTCGCGCGTTCATCGTATGAAAGAGAGTTCCACCCTGGCTGTCGCTGCTCGTGCAGCGGCTCTGAAGAAGGAGGGGGCCGACGTAGTGGCCTTTGGAACCGGGGAGCCGGATTTCGACACGCCTAACAACATTAAAGAGGCTGCCATTCAAGGCCTCCGTGCGGGATTGACTAAGTATGTGGCCACTCCAGGCACCATTGAGGCGCGGAACGCGGTCGCAGGGAAACTGCGTAACGAGAACGGCATCCCTTGCAAGGCTGAGCACATTTCAATCACCGCCGGTGCCAAGCACGCGCTGTACCTGGTTCTGCAGACGCTCATCGATCCAGGCGACGAAGTCGTTCTACCGACTCCAGCGTGGGTGAGCTACCGCCCGCTCATTGAACTTGCTGGTGGACGATGCGTTGAAGTAGCAGGCGCCATGGAGCGCGGATTCAAAGTGCTCCCTGAAGAACTGGCCGCCGCTATGACGCCACGAACGGTGGCGGTGATTCTCAATAGTCCATCAAATCCGTGCGGCATCACCTACACGCCGGATGAGATTCGCGCGCTCTGTGAAGTGATTGCGCGTCATCCAAGCGCAGTGTTGGTCAGTGATGAGATCTACGAGAAACTGGTGTATCCGGAAATTCAGCCTGGATTGCAGCACTTCTCGCCGGGCAGCCTGCCAGCCATGGCTGAACGCACCATCACCCTGAACGGCATGAGCAAAGCCTTTGCGATGACCGGATGGCGCATCGGTTACGTCTGCGCGCCTGGAAGCAGTGGGTTCATTCAAGAGCTCATCAAGTTGCAGGGACAGATGACTAACAACATTCCCGCGTTCTTTATGCCGGCGATCGTGGAGGCGTTGTCTCCGCGTAGCACCGCGCAGGTTGAAGAAATGCGCGTCGCCTTTGCGCGGCGCGCGGCGGTGGTTGATGAGCTGGTGCGCGCCATACCGCGCTTCCGATCGGTGCGTTCCACGGGCGCGTTCTATTCGTTCCCGTCGATCGCCGCGTGCAAGGGCTTGACATCGGCAGGTGGACGCGCCATCACCAACGCGCAGAGCTTTGCTGAGGCGCTCCTCTTGGAAGCGCATGTAGCGCTGGTACCAGGCGGCGACTTTGGCGACTGCGCCGCAGATCACATTCGCATCACCTTTGCAGCGGAGGAGGCGCTCCTCCGCAAGGGCATGGCGCGCATTGCTGAATTCACAGGAGCATTGCGATGACCGAAACCGATCCCTCATCACTCCAGCAGATTCTTTCGATGGTTGGCTGGGTGCCCACAATCATCTTTCCCGCTGCCACCGTGGTGAAATTGTTTGCGATCGCACGGCGCGGCCGGGCCGATGGCGCCACGGCGCTGACGTGGAGCCTGTTTGCCGTCGCCAACGTGTGCTTGTATCTCACGATCGGCGATTGGACGCGGCCGCAGGTGGTCATTTCCACGCTTGGAACAGCGGTATTGCAGGTGGTAGTGGTGGCGCTGGCGCTGAAGTTGCGCGCATCATCATCGGCCCCAGCGGCCGCCACGGCAGTTTCCCCGGCGACAAGTGCAGCCGGCGATTCAGCAGCCCGATAAGAACTTCGAATGTCCTCTGTGGGCGATACTCCTTGAGTAGTCCGACTCCGCATCGCACAGTTTGGGCATGGAACCGAACAACACGGACGGATCGATCGGGAACTCGGAGTCAGGCGCATCTCATGCGTACGACCGCGAGCAAATCGCACAATTCATGCTGCAGAATGAGTCGGCGCTGCGGCGAAGGATTGGCGCGGAAGTGGGGCGAGCACCCGGCGTGGATGCCGACGACGTCTTTTCCACCACGCTTCGGCGCGTGGACTACGCGGCTGCCAAGGGCTCCTTTGCCATGCGAAGCAAACCAGAGGCGTGGAGCTTTGTTGCTCAGGTAGTGAATCGAGCAGTGGCTCGGCATCGACGTCGCGCGGCGCGATTTGCAGCCACAGTGGCCAAATTTGCGGGCGTTGCGGAAGCGTGGACGGAACCGCCGCAGCACGATGAACGCGCTGAACTGGTGGGCATCATGAATGAACTGATGCGCACGCGGCCGCAAGATGCGGAACTCATCCAGCACCGACTGCGTGGTCGTAAATGGCGAGAAATATCCGCTGCCATGGGGGTGTCTGAAGAAGCACTCCGGCAGCGGTGGTCGTCTTTAGTTGGTCGACTTAGGTCGCGCCGATCGTGACAGGCGCAGGCTGCACGCGCGGGCGATAGTTGGGCTGCAGTGCAATCTGCAGAGGTAGTCGCTTGCCGTTTGGGTCGCGCGGAATCTGATCGTTGTCGATCACGCGCTGGATGGCCATGATGCCTTCAATGAGCATTTCTGGTCGCGGCGGGCAACCCGGAATGTAGACATCAACTGGCAAGTACTGATCGACGCCCTGCACCACGGCGTAGGTGTCGAACACGCCACCGGTGCTCGCGCACGCGCCCATGGAGATCACCCACTTTGGTTCCGCCATCTGCATGTAGATCCGCTGCAAGACTGGCAGGGTCTTTACGCTGACACGACCGGCAACGATCATCAAGTCGCACTGACGCGGGCTGAAGCGCATCACTTCGGCGCCGAAGCGCGCGAGGTCAAATCGGCTACAGGCGGTGGCCATCAGTTCGATGCCGCAACACGCGGTAGCAAATGGCATGGGCCAAACGCTGGAGCGGCGGGACCAATTCACCACGCGCTGCAACTGGGTGGTGAGAATGCTGTCGACGGGGAGTGCTGCTTCGATGCCCATAGGTAGGTCGGAAATGATAGGCGGGAAAGGGCGGGGCGGTTGCTGCGGCTGCCGCTGTAAATCTGGCTATTAATCCGGCTTTTACTGAGGCGGCAACTTCGGTGCGAGCGGCTGCGGCGCCGGGCGGGTGTTCTTCTGCAGTGAGGTACCCGTGTAGCGGTTCGGCACCTTCTCGGTGGGCTTTGGTTCGGACCAGAAGCTTTCGCCCTTTTCGATGTTGGGCTCCTGCACGTCGTAATGGTCGGCGCCGGTGCCGGTGGTACCCACCACATTGCGGTAGCAGCCGGCGGGCGCCACGGCCAGGACTACCAAGGTTGCCATGCCCGCCACAGCCATCACGCGGGTAGCGCGAAACGGTGCAGAGGACTGCATGGACTGCGTCGGTTTCATCGGATTGATGGCCGTGAAGCGCATTGATTTACTTCCCGATGGCCGAGTCAAACTCTTGCCGCGTGGACAGGATGGTGAACAGCCGCTCGATTCGCATCAAGCGAAAGAGATCAAGGAGGTGGCGATTGAGACCAAAGACGGCGGGCTTCAAGCCAGCCTTCTCCGCGCAGTTGCGCAGGTCCACACACATGCCGAGCCCCAAACTCGTGACGAGCGACACGTGTGACAAGTCAAGAATAAAGGAACGCCCGCGTGTCGCTTTGCTGAACTCGGCGAGCACCTGCTCACGAATCAACGGGGCTTCATTTTGCCCAACGCTGGGGGTGATGATCTTGGCCACCAGGCATCCGCCTGGGTGGGTGAACTCAACGTAATCCATCTTGGCATCTTTCGAGGACATGAAGCAAGCAGTCTATCGGCTCGTGCGCTCGGCGCGAAGCTCTCCAATACGCATCTTGCTAGCGGTTTCCAGTTGCGCGGCGCGAAGTGCAGTGGCGATTCGTGATCGTTCCACGCCTTCTTCGCCGGCACAATGCGCAAACACGGCCTTCAGGACTTGGTCGGGTCGAATATCTTCTGGAGGTCGGGTTGGTGCGTAAGCGTCACCGTCGGTGTGCAGCAGAAATCCGCCACGAACTAATTCTTCCAGCAGTTCCGAGGAAAGCCGGTCGTCCATATGGAGTTCCGCCGCAATACTGTCGCGGCTGACGGGGCGCCCTTCGCGCCATGAAGTAGCCGCTTGTTCCATCACCGCCAAGACCAACATTGGATCGGCATGTGCATCATCGTCAGCGCCCGAACCCGCATCCAACCCGCGTGCGCGAATCGTTTGTGCAAAGGCGGCCACTTGTAGCCCGCCCAGCACCGTCACCCAGACCACCCACATCCAGAACATAAATACGGGAACAAGTCCAAGCGATCCATACAGTCTGCTCATACCGAATGCGTGTTCAAAATACGCCGACAGCATGCCTTTCAATCCAATGATCACCACGCTGGCGCAGAAGGCGCCGATGGCCGCGCATTGTGGTCGAACCCGAGCGGCGGGTACCACCAAATACACCGTGAGTAGCAGCGCCCAGAGCACTCCAACATTCCACACCGTGCCGAGCAGTGCAACGATCCAACCAATGCCAGGTGTGGTGCCCGCGCCATGCAGCACCGCCGAAAGCAGTGGGATGGCTGCAATGAGTAGCGGGCTAGCGGTGAGCACAAACCAATACAGCACGAACCGGCGCATCCAAGTTCGGCCTTGCCGCGCACGGAAGACGCGATTGAAACTCAACTCAATGCTGGTCATCAGCCAGATGGCGCTGAGGACGGTCACGCTGACGCCCACCCAGCCGAGTGCACTGAGGTCAATCTCTGATGCTTGAGTGACCAGGGTTTCTACCCATGTTCCCAGCGCCACCGCGCCGCTTGGTGCAGCGGTGCCATCAGTCGGAGGCACGATCCGCATGTTGTCCAACCCCAGTGAACTGATGAAACCAGCAACGAATGGAGCAAATTGCGCGCCCATCAACGTCTTGGCAACCAACGTCACCACGATCAGAATTGGAATCAGCCCCAACAGCGTCTTGTATGCCAACGCGGAAGCCATGGCGGGTAAATCGTCAGCCATGGATCGGCGGTACAAGAGATGTGCCACGCGAGCAAGTCGTGTCACCACGGTGACGGCATTGCCATCCGATATCCGTGTGCCGTGATGCGTTGAATTGGCTTGCGCGTTGGTCATAGCACGCAGTGTACGGACCGCGTTGCTGCGGGTTCAGCGAGTGATGAACACGCCCCACTGATTCACTCCATCCTTTGCATCGGGCTTTCCGGTGAGGCGCTGCTCGCCGTCGGCGCCGCCGGCACTGAAGCGATTTGGCCCTTCCGTGTCGCGCAGCACGCCCAGGCTGGTGCAGCGCGATGTGTCCCAGTGGTACGCGTTACTGTCTGCCGCGCCTTGGCTCGCACCGGTCGCGCGGTAATCATCGCGGCCGGCCAGATCAATCAGCATGCCGATCGCTTGTTGCGCAGCGGCTCCTTGGGAGAGGCCGTCCGCTTGATAGCGGTCATCACCAGCGCGATCCACCAGTGCCGCCACCGACATGTCCCATGCAGCGCCTTGACCGGCGGCCGTCATGCTCCAGTAGATGTCATCGCCGTCATGCTCCAAGAGCACTCCAAATGCTTGGTGCGCCGCAGTGCCCTGCGCATAGCGATTTCCATAGTAAAGGTCATTGCCGCCCTCGTCGCGCAGGATGCCCATGGATAAGTAGTAGCCGCAGCCTTGACCAAACTCACCCGCTTCGTAGCGATCATTCCCGGCCACATCGACCAGCGCGCCCACGCCGCCCGCTGCGCCTGCTCGGTATCCAAATCCAACACCCTGTGAGAAGGACGCGTGCACCGTGGGGGTTTCGTACGCGCTGGGTGTTGTTCCATCGGCGCGGTATCGATCGTTGCCGCTCGCGTCTAGAAGCAGTGCTGCCGATCCCGGTCCGCCGCACCCTTGCGAGAACATTTCTGACGAATACTGATCGCTGCCACCAAGATCGCAGACCGCGCCGATGCCGGCGAATGCTGCGCCGATGGTCCATGTTCCGCCAACGTACGTGTCATCACCAGCGCGATCGACCACCATGCCCACGCCGAATACCGCTGCACCGAGTCCATTGTGTGGGGAATCGTAGCGATCATTTCCAGCGTAATCATCAATGACCGAGACGCCGCATGCGGCACCACCTGGGCCCGCAAGCGGCGCGGCGCCGTCTGCTGCGCGCGCACCTAAATATGAGTCGTTTCCTGCAATATCAATCACCAACCGACTTTCCACAACGCCCACGCCCCATTCGTAGCGATCATCGCCTGCGATATCAAACACGGCGGCAATCTTGGTCATGTCGTAGCGATTTGCGCCGGCGCCGCCAATCACCAGCCAACCGATTTCTGGCACCAGTTGCGTGGACAAGACGGTGCCATCCACGGCACCAGCAAGTTCGGCGGGCAGCGCTTCGGTATCAAACGTCTTCCAGTCACCACTCACTGCAAGTGCGGTGTCAAAGTGTCCAGCAGCGCGTACCAATGCAGTGCGATCAAGGCTCGCTGAGCCCTGCATAGCGCGCGAAAGAGCATCGGGCATTTGTGCGGCGCGTGAAGTGGTGGAGTCAGCGCTGGCAATCGCTGCGCGCGCAATGCGTTCGCGCTTGCCATCGCCAAGTGCACTGGTCAGCGCTTGCGTGATGATGAGATTTGATTCGTTCAGTAGAAAGTCCAGAGCAAACAGCGCGCCTTGTGGATCCACCACGGGCATGGTGCTCTGTTCTTCACCGAGTGTGCATGCAATTCCGAACGCGCGTGCTGCATAGCGCGCCACCGCTCGGTATGGTCGGGCCGAACCTTCGGCAGCAGGTTGCGTGACGGCGTTGGCAATCTCCGGCACGGCAAACGGCTGCATGAATCCCAGACGCACCGCCCCAACCAGTCCGCGCGATGGAAAGAGCTTCGGCGTGGAAGAAAATAGCGCGGAAAGTCGGCGCACATCTTCAGCCCGTCCAGCGTCCGCAATCACCGCACCCACCGCAGTGCGCGCATCGAGCGGCAGGACCAGCGCCGGGGCGCCAATGCTGCCTGCGGGGCCGGTTCCAGAAGTCAGTAGCAGGAGGGCGGCGGCAAGTATCGACATGGCGCGAACCATACCCCGCTCCGGCTACTATGGCGCGATGCGCCGCCTCGTATCACCGACCCACCCCTATCAAGACGACTCGCGGGGACCGCGCATTCAGAAGGTGCTCGCTGACGCGGGTATTGGCTCGCGCCGGGCGTGCGAGGAGAGCGTGGAAGAGGGGCGTGTCACCGTCAACGGTCACCGGATCGACGGTCTTCCAGCGTGGGTCGACCCAGCCAAGGATCACATTAAGTTTGATGGTCGACGGATTAAGGCGCCGGAGCGCGAAATTTACGTCATGCTCTTCAAGCCCAAGGGCTATGTCAGCACCAACAGCGATCCAGAGCGGCGCCCACTGGCGGTCGATCTGGTGCAACATCCGTCTCATGCGCGGCTCTATCCGGTGGGGCGACTGGACATCGATGGTTCTGGTCTCTTGCTCATGACCAACGACGGCGCGATCGCCAATCGGCTGACGCATCCGCGCTTTGAGATGTACAAGGGCTATGAGGTCATGGTCAGCGGACGTGTTGAAGATTCGGACATTGCGCGGCTGGAGCGCAGCATCTTTGCGCCGGCCGTCAAGGGACATGAACCCGATCGCGCATCCAAATCAAAGCTAGTGATTCTGAAGCGTGATGCGGCGCGCACACTTCTCTACATGGAGTTGCGTGAAGATGGCAATCGCCAGGTGCGCGAGATTCTTGCCACCGTTGGACATCCAGTAAAGAAATTGCGGCGCGTGCGCATGGGACCACTGCAGCTCAAAGGCTTGCAGGCAGGCGAGTGGCGTGAACTGACGCCGAAGGAACTGGCCGTACTCAAGGAACACGCGTTCGCCACGCCGCAAGAGCGCGCTGCGCGCAAGGAAGCGGAGCCAGACATGGCTGTTCGCCGTGCCGAGGCTCGCGCCCGCAAGGCTCGACCGGGTGCCGCGCGTCGGCCAGAAGCAGCACGCGCAAGCCGTCGCGGTGAGGGAAGAAACCCGCCACGCAAGGAAGAAACACGTGCACGTCGCGGTGAAGGACGCCATGCGCCGCGCAAGGATGACGAACGCGGACGCCGTGCGGCGCCCCGCGGTGAAGGACGTGCCGCGCCTCGCGGCGAAAGTCGTGCCGCGCCTCGCGGCGAAGGTCGTGCGGCGCCTCGCGGTGAAGGTCGTTCGGCGCCTCGCGGTGAAGGTCGTGCGGCGCCTCGCGGCGAAGGACGTGCAGCGCCCCGCGGTGAAGGTCGTGCGGCGCCTCGCGACGAAGGTCGCTCTGCTCCCCGCGGCGAAGGTCGTGCCGCGCCTCGCGACGAAGGTCGTTCCGCTCCCCGCGACGAAGGTCGCGCAGCACCGCGTGGCAAGGGCCGCGCTGGAGCACGGGTGGAAGCGCCCGTTGGTCGTCGCGGTGACACGCAGCCGTCTACTCCGCGTCGTGGCCCAACCAAGCCACCGCGTCCACCGGGACCGGTGAAAGCACCACGCGCTGGTGGCGAACGAAACTCAAGGAAGTAAGCACATGCCTCAGTATGAATATGCCTGCGAAGATGATGGTGAAGTGATCGTTCTCCTCCGCCCCATGCGTGATGCGGATGCGCCGGTCGAAGACCCGGCCGGTAAGGGCCGCCATTTCACGCGCAAACACAGTGTGTTCGGCGTTGCCGGTTCGTCGGTGGGCCAGACGCATGTGCACACCGGATCATGTTGCCCATGCGGCAAGCCACAGAGTCAGTGCGGGAACGGTTGAATCAATGAAGTCAAGTAACTCACAGCAGAGCCAGTCGAGCGGTCT
>JBIKZY010000152.1:0-5290 GCA_044354475.1 Phycisphaerales bacterium | reverse complement strand
CTGAAGGCGAGAAGTACCAGCGCGAAGCAATTGAAATCCTGACGGAGTTGGATCTTGGAAACTCTCCCGACGCTGGAATTGCATTTCTCAATCTCGCCAGTCTCTTGCGCGATCAGGACAAACTCCCTGAAGCCGTTGATGCTGGTCGGGAGGCGGTTCGTATTGTCGATGGCGTGCCGGGCCAAGATCCATGGATAAGCGCCGCTGCTCGCATGTCACTCGGGCGCGCCTTGACCGCCTCCAAGCGATACCCCGAGGCAGAGAAACCACTGCAAGAGGCGTGGGTATTACTTGAGCCGCTCGGTATAGATCCCAAGCGTCGCTCGTCAGGTTTACTGGCATTGTGCCAGCTGTACAAAGCATGGAACGCTGCTGATCCGGTGGCGCTTCCTGCAGAAAAACTGGAGGCATGTCGGGAGCGTGTGCGTGCATTTGAGGCAGCGCATCCGGGTTCAATTCCTGCTAACTCCTATTGACCAACGCCGCCGGCACAAGTCAATTTCTCAGGCTATTCTTCGGCTCGTTCATCTCGCAACACTCAGGACTCAACCTATGGGCTTCATCAAAGAATTTACGGATTTCGCTGTCAAGGGCAACGCACTCGATCTAGCGGTTGGTGTGATTCTTGGTGCCGCCTTCGGTAAGGTCGTCAACTCGATCGTTACCGATATCTTCATGCCGCCACTTGGTTGGGCCATCGGCGGTGTGAATTTCACTGACCTGAAGTGGGTCATCAAGCCAGCAGTGGCGGCGGCAGATGGCGTTGCAGCGCAGGCGGCAGTGGCCATCACCTACGGCGCGTTCATCGACACGGTGGTTCAGTTTGGCATTGTGGCATTCAGCGTCTTTGTCGCCATTCGGTTCTTGAACAAACTCTCCAACCTCCGCAGCTTGGCTGAGATGACCAAGATTTCCGAACTCGCCAATCGAGCTACTGATCGCGTCACTGGCGCTGTTCGGTCCGGAGACAAGAACTCGGGCGCCTGAGCCCGCTCAGCTGATTCGCCAACTCACGTACTTGAGATCCAGGTACTCCTCGATCCCGTGGTGCCCGCCTTCGCGGCCCAAGCCGCTGTGCTTCACTCCGCCGAACGGCGCCTGCGCGGTGGCCGGTAGCGCGTCATTGACCCCAACGATGCCGTACTGGAGCGCTTCCGCCATGCGCATGATCCGCGCACCGTCGGCAGTGAAAAGGTAGGCCGCCAGCCCGTACGGAGTGCCATTGGCGATCTCCAACGCATCGGACTCGGTATCGAATGCGCACACCGGTGCAATGGGACCGAAGGTTTCCTCGCGGAAGCACAACATGGTGGGGGTCACGCCGGAGAGCACGGTTGGTGCCATGAATCGGTTGGTGCCACCGGGCACGGTGACGCGCGCGCCGCCAGTGGTTACCTGTGCGCCGTGTGCCAACGCATCGGCCACATGCGCTTCGGCTTTACGAATACCGGCATCGTCGACGAGCGGTCCAACTTGCGTGCCCGGCGCGCGACCATCGCCAACTTTCAGCGCTGCCACTGCGGTGGTCAGCCGTTTGACAAATTCATCATGCACTCCGCGCTGCACCAAGAATCGATTGGCGCACACACAGGTTTGACCGGCATTGCGGAACTTGCTTGCCATGGCGCCAACAATGGCTTTATCAAGGTCCGCATCATTGAAGACAATGAATGGCGCGTGTCCGCCCAATTCCAGGGAAACGCGTACCACGTTGGCGGCACTCTTGGCCAGGAGAATTCGGCCCACTTCTGTGCTGCCTGTGAAACTCACGTGGCGAACAGTGAGCCCGTCAAAGAATGTGTCTGCAATCGCAGGTGCATCAAGTCCAGTGATGACGTTGAACACACCGGTAGGAAATCCAGCTTCAACGGAGAGTTCTGCAATCGCCAGCGCACTCAGCGGCGTTTGCTCTGCTGGTTTGACAACTTGCGTGCAACCAGCAGCAAGGGCGGGCCCCATTTTTCTGGTGACCATGGCGATTGGGAAGTTCCATGGGGTGATTGCTGCCGCCACGCCCGAGGGCTGGCGCAGCACCAACAAGCGCTTACCTGGATCGCTCGCTGGAATCGTTTCGCCGTAGACACGCTTGCCCTCCTCGGCGTACCACTCAAGAAAGCTCGCTGCATAGGCAACTTCAACGCGCGCCTCCGCGAGCGGCTTGCCGCACTCTTGGCTGCACAGATCGGCAAGGCGCTCCACGTCGCGCAGCATCAGTTCTGCCAAACGGCGCAGGGGCTTGGCGCGCTCGATAGCTGCCAAACTCTTCCACGCAGGAAACGCGCGCGCCGCTGCGTCAATAGCGGCGCGAGCATCACTCGCATCACCATCTGCAACCTGCGCAATCACCTCGTCCGTTGCTGGGTTGTGGACCGTAAAGGTGCGCCCCGAGCGCGCGGGTACGAACGTTCCGTCAATGAAGCACGAAGTCTGCATCCACAGATGGTAAAGCCGCGGAGATCATGCCGTGTCGCGGCGGAGGCATCACACGCGCGCTGGAACGCCACCCATGGCGGCGGGCGCATGTGACGCGCCGAGCGCCGCAGAATTACACCTTCAGCAAACCATGCGCAGCCTCAAGGCTCTCAGCAATCGGCATGACGGTGTCGAGGCGCGAAGTCCGGATGGCGATCGCCACGGTGTCGCTGGGAGTCAGCAGAATCAGGCGCTGGTTGCGCGCGTTCAGTGCCCGAGCGATCTGCACCAAGAGTCCCATGCCCAAGGACGCCATGAATGGCACCTCGGTCAGGTCAAGGATGGTGTGCTTACGTCGCGTAGCAGTCGCGGCGGTGAGCTTGAGATCGATAGAGCCGGCGCCCGCCATGTCGAGCGGCCCGATGATCTGCACATGCGTGAACGTATCCGCGGATTCGATGACGGTGATGGTGGTTGGCACGCCAAGAGCCTAGCGCGGTATGCACGGGCTCGACGGCTACCGTCGTGCCCGATACTGGCTTCATCCCACCCAAAAAGACAAGAGGCCAGCGGTGATTGCTGGCCTCTTGCGCTGCGAATGGACCTGATCGGGGTCGAACCGACGACCTCTTCCATGCCATGGAAGCGCTCTTCCAATTGAGCTACAGGCCCAGCGATTGACACACCAGTCGGTGCGCCAAAGTGAACAGACATTATACCCGCGGGTTCGTGACGCACAAGCGCCGCGGGCGTGAAACACGCGCGCGGCGCTTGGATCAATAACACGTGGACAGGCAGCGTGTAGTGCGCGATTCGCGGGCAATCACTGCGCTGCAGTGATCGCGTTCACGTAGTCGCCCTTGGGACGAATGCCGACCCACTTGCCTGCAGGCTGCCCGTTCTTAAACAGGATCACCGTGGGGATCGATTGAATTCCCAGGCTGACAGCCAACTCCTGAGCACTGTCAATATCCAACTTGCCAACTTTGGCTTTGCCCTTTACTTCAGTAGCCACCAGGTCAATGGTTGGGGCAAGCATGCGGCACGGGCCACACCACTCGGCCCAGAAATCAACAAGCACGGGAACGGCAGATTCCAGAACCTCTGACTTAAAGTTTGCGGCGGTGATTGTGATGGTGTCGGGTCCGGCCATGATGTCGCTCCTGCTTGTGAATGTGCGTGCTTGGTTCCCGTAACGAACGGGGTACAAGCTCGCCCGGGACGGAAATGGTAGTCCGAGTAGGGAATTTGGGAATTGCACGAAAGTCGGTCATTCTGAGCGCCGATGCCAATCTCGTGACCACTCACACCTCCTTCGAACATTGGCTTGTGCACCTCAGCGACACGGGCGACGTCCGTCATCGCTTGCAGGCCCCCGGCATTGTTAGCGTTGGTCGCGGTGCTGCCAATGCATTGGTGCTGACACATCCAGCAGTGAGCCGAGATCACGCCGCGCTCGAATGGACGCCCGATCCGTTCAGCGGCGGCATGTGGCGAATCACTGATCATGGAAGCGCCTCCGGAACACGCATCAATGGCGTGCAGTTGGTGGCATTTCAATCGGTGCCGCTATCGCCTGGTGATCGCGTAACCATCGGACCCATGGACTTTCAGTTTCAGCGCCCGGCGCCTGCGGAGTCACAGACCATCATCGGTCGCGCACAACCACGGAACACCGAGCGCATCGATGCACTTGCACCAGCCGCTCTGGAAGCGAAGCATCTTGACGCCGTACTCGCGATTGGTGCAGCGATTCATGCGGCCCAGGACGAACAAGCAATTGCCGATGCCGCAGTAGACGCCATCTCGCGCATCAGTGGATTTGCTGAAGTGGCATTTGTAAAGCAGTTGTCGACGGACGGCGCGCTGGTAGCTGTTGCATCGCGTGGTCCGCGTGCGTGTCACGTGCGCTTGAGTCAAAGCGTTCTTGCCCGTGCACGGCTTGGTGCAGTGGTCGTCAGCGACGCTTGCGAAGCGGCGAATGAGCATCACACCTTGGCGCGTTTGAGCCTGGCACGGGTGGTGTGCGTGCCCGTTGAACTTGGAAATCGCTTCTTTGGGCTGCTGTACCTGGCTGACGGTGGCGCGTTTCGAACCCCGCTTGACCCGGTCGCCGCTTTGGTTCGATCGGTCGCCGCTGTAGCAGCACTTGCGCTTGCAAACATGGAACGGCTACGAGTGAATGCTCAACTTGAAGCAGAGCAGCGCGCCATGTTTGACGGAACCATACATGCATTGATCGCCACCATTGACGCCAAAGACCCGTACACGCGTGGTCACTCGGCTCGCGTTGCAGACTTTGCGCATCTCTTAGCAACCCATGCTGGGATGAACGAAGTGGATGCAGGCCGAGCCCGCCTATGCGGTCTTGTTCACGACATCGGCAAGATTGGTGTCAGTGAAGAGGTGTTGCGCAAGCCCGGCAAACTGACTGACGAAGAGTTCCAGCAGATTGCCGCTCATCCAGTCATTGGGCACGACATCCTGCGCGGCATCCCGCAGATGAGTGACATCTTGTGTGGCGTCATGCATCACCACGAGCGGTTCGCCGGCGGTGGCTACCCGCACGGCATTTCCGGCGAGCGGATTCCGCTTCTCGGGCGACTGATTTCCATCGCCGATGCACTTGATGCAATGACCACCAATCGCACTTACCGCAGCGCACGACCAATGTCTGCAGCGCTTGAGGAAATTTCACGGTGCGCAGGCACACACTTTGACCCCGAGCTTGCGAAAGTCATCGTTTCGATCGACCGCCGCAAATTGCAGGCGATTGTGGGGCTGCATGTATTCAGTGCGCTGGCAACGCTTCCGGAACACCCGGTCAGCAGTTCCGAAGCGACCCTCGCCCGCATTCACCCAGAATTCACGCGTCGCA
>JBIKZY010000037.1:0-20040 GCA_044354475.1 Phycisphaerales bacterium | reverse complement strand
GGTTCGCTCGGCGATCAACCGTGTGCGCTTCACGCGCTCATTTGACTCGGCTTGCGTTGCACCACCGCAGTGGAATTCAGCGGTCACCTCAAGCTTGGAGAGTGTTGGATCGCGCGAAACCGTCACGCGGCCGTTGATGCCATCAACGAGCAACTTGCCACCGTCGGCTACCGATGTATTGGTGATGACGGGAATGCTGCGGTGATCGGGGTCAGCAACAGTGCTGCTCTCAACGGTGATGCATCCAGCGACAGCCATCAGCGCTGCGAACGATAGAAACAGGGTTGTTCTGCGCAAAGCGATTGTGAGTTTCATTGAAGTATCTCCTGTGGCGCCACGGTTGATTTCATTGAATGCGTGGGGGATTGACTGCCTGTGGCCGTGCTACCTGAATGGCCTGAACAACGTGCCCATATATCCAACCGAAGCCACGAGCGATCCATAGTGTTCCGGTGAACATCAAGAATCCAACCACACCCAGCCCGATGCTAATAATGAGCGGCAGCCGCACTTCGCCGATTTCATCCGGCATCGTCTCTCCAAAGGCCTGAATGTTGACGCCGCTATCAAGATCGACCTGTGCGATGGGCGCACCTGTGAAATGCATGAATGGCAAGCTCATCAGCACGACACTGCTTGCAGTGAGTACGGCGATGATGACAAACAACACCAGGCTCACCGGAAAATTTCCAAGCAGGTAGCCAAGCGATAGCCAACTTCGGACATCGCGCAACCAACACCAGATCCGTTGCCAGAATCCAACATGGTCGGCACCTTGGATGGGTTGCGTCCGCTGTGGCATGCGCACTCCAAGGAATAACTGCACCACCTTGCCTTCAAACAAGCACAGCGCGCGCGCTGAACCAAGCAGTAGGACGAGCAATGGAATTCCAATCACGATTGGGGCGAGCCCGATGACCAGTGAACCAATGGTGACTGACCAGATGAAATAGCCAATGGAGAGAATGAATCCAACAGCGCCGAAGTAGGCGATCGCTCCCCAGGCGCGGCGATCGAACCATGCGCCAAAAACAGGGATTTCATGCAGGTGGCGCCGTGTTGGCGTGGCAACAGTGTGATGCTCGGTGGCCGTGGGTGCGCTGCGCCAGGAGCGGTGTGTGGAGTCAGCGTCCATGTAGGCGCGAGCAATTTCGGCCGGTGTTCCGTATTCGGTGATCGCCACATCGGCGGTAGCGCCCGCGAGTATGGCTGCGCTCAGGTGTTGTTCAGCATCAATGATGGCGTCATGGCGCAACGCTGCGTCGGCGCCCTCAAGTTCTAGGGCGAGCTGCGCGATGTACAAGCGCACAATTTTGTGTCCGGTGGCGGATTCAGCGTGTTCCATCAATGCCTCCCAGAACGCGATTGACCCATTTGTTGGTACTTCGCCATGTTTCGCACCACGCGTTCAAGACGCGGCGCCCTTCAGCGGTCAATGTGAAGCACTTGCGTGCTGGTCCTTCATGCGAGGCAACCAGTGTGCTCTTGACTAAACCGTCAGCTTCCATGGAGCGCAGCATTGGATACAAGGTGCCTTGCTTGAAGGAGAGTCCTTCGGGCGCTTCATCCGCCAATTGCCGGGCGATTTCGTATCCATGGATGGGCGTTGCCGCGCGGGCGATGGCTGCAAGCACCACTAGCCATGCAGTGCCAAGGCTGAGGTCGCGCAGGAGTTTGTCCGCAATGTCAGGTGGCACGAAGTTGGTAGTATATTCCGTACAGTACTGCTTGGCAAGTAATTCTGAGTATTTGCCCACCTTGTTAGGGATACGATCCCCATTAGGAGATTCACCCATGGCTGAAGCGAACGCGCCAACAACTTCATCGGGCCTTGTCCTTGACGGTAAATTTCATGAGAGCCCGTTTCGCCCCTTCTCGGGCTGGCTGCTTGCGCCAGTAAGTGTTGCGCTGTTGGGTGGTGCGGTGTTGTTGGTGATCACAGCAGCGCGTCACTCTCAACCGCTACCTGGCCTTCTTGCGGTGCCGTGTGGAATCTTGTTCTTACTGTCGCTGTGTGGCTACTTCATTGTGAATCCCAATGAGAGCCGCGCATTGGTGTTGTTTGGTCACTACCGCGGGACAGTCCGCACCATTGGGCTGCACTGGACCAACCCGTTCACCATCAAGCGGCGTATCACGTTGCGGGTTCGTACCTTTGAAACTGGGGCGCAACAGGCACCAAACGTGACCGATGCTGGTGGCAAGGTGGTGCAGGAGGGAATTCGTACTCGGCATCCATTGAAGGTCAATGACCTTGACGGAAATCCGATTGAGATTTCGGCGGTAGTGGTGTGGCGCGTAGTGGACACAGCGGAAGCGATCTTTGCAGTGGACAACTATGAGCGCTACGTGGAGATTCAGAGTGAAGCCGCGCTGCGCAATTTGGCCAGTCATTATCACTATGACTCGCCCGAGCCTGGCGGAACTAGTCTTCGCGGCAGTACTGATTTGATTGGCCTCCGCCTCAAGGATGAACTTGATGGACGCCTGCGCGGCGCCGGGGTGGAAGTGCTGGAAAGTCGCATTTCTAGCCTGAGTTACGCACCAGAAATTGCTGCAGCGATGTTGCAACGGCAGCAAGCCACCGCAGTAGTGGCTGCTCGGCAGAAGATTGTTGAGGGCGCGGTTGGCATGGTGGAACTTGCCATGGAGCAGATTGCCGCAAAGGGAATTGCCACATTCACTGCGGAGCAGAAGGCAGAGATGGTCACCAATCTCTTGGTGGTACTTGTCAGTGAGCGCGGCGCGCAGCCGGTGGTTTCTGCGGGGGTCTGATCCGGTTCGGTTGCCAGAGCGAGTCATGACTGAACAACCACACATACCGTCAGCGTTGCCGTGGCACCATCGTGTGGTTCATCATGGTCGACAAACGATTGATCGTGTGCGATCAAGTTGCCTGCCATTGATGGTGGCGATGTTCTTACTGTTGGGATTCAGTTGGTTGCTCGACGATGCAGACGGCGCAGTCTCCCCGTTCGCCATCATGTTGTATGCAGCAGTTCCGATGTTAGGAGTACTGCTCTTGACTACCCGAACGTGGGTGATCGTGGCATTCTTATTGTTGGTGGCATCAAACGCCGCAGTATTCTTCAGCCCATCGCTGGCTGGGGAACATGGAATCATGCTGTGGCCCGGCAAGTTGCTAGTGATCTATTACGGAGTGATTATCTTGGCGCTGGTACGGGTGATTTTCTTTGGAAAGCGCACCGTCCGCGATCGCGTGTACGGCGGAGTGGCAGTGTTCTTGCTCTTTGGCGTGGTGTGTGCGATCTTCTATCGGCAGATGCTTGCCATGGACCCGCACGCGCTGCATGTCAGCATCACCGCAGTCGAAGTTCACGGCGCCCTGAACTGGAATGACTGCGTGTATTTCAGCTTCGTAACCTTGGCAACCATCGGGTTCGGCGACATTGTGCCGGGGAATTCCATGGTCCGTTCGCTGGCCATGATCGAGGGGTTGATCGGGGTTCTGTATCCGGCGGTGTTGCTGGCGCGGCTTGTCAGTCGAGATGAATAGGACCATGCGCGCCCCTGGTCAGCACGGCTTGCTGAAAGCGGCTTTAATGACCAAATGCAAGTGACCGAACGCCCTCATGAAGCTCCGCGCTGGGCGCAGTGGGCCGTGGTGTTGGCTTCGGTGATGCTGATTTGGCATTCACTTGGCAATCATTCCTTGTTCCCGCCCGACGAGGGCCGCTATGCCGCAGTCAGTGGATGGATGGCCGAACACGGCAATTGGCTGCAGCCAGTACTACGCGACCACTTGCACGTCACTAAGCCGCCGCTCACTTACTGGGCGCAGGCGCTGAGTATTCGCTATTTCGGGCACGAAGATATCTCGCCGCGACTACCAAGTGCCATTGCGTCGACGCTGACACTGTTGACGCTCTTTGTATTTGCACGACGAACGGCGGGTGCGTTGGTAGCGATGCTTGCTGTTGGTTTGCTAGCAGTGATGCCGCTGTTTCAAATCATCGGTCGATTGGCGATCACTGACCCGATGCTCACCACGTGGTGGTGGATGGCGCTCTGTTCTGCATGGCTCGCCATGAGTGCTGGCCGCCGCCATCTTGGTTGGATTGCAGCATTCTGGGCAAGTTCTGCGCTGGTTGGCCTGACCAAAGGGCCCTTGGTTCTTGCACCAATCACCATTGTTGCAGTGTGGTTGGCGCTGGCCGGACGCTTGCGCGACCTGCGCCTTCTGATGCCACTGTTTGGACTGCCACTCGCCATTGCGCCGTTGGGATTTGTGGCCTATGGCTATTGGGTGACTGATCCAGTGCGTGCGCTGGAGGTATGGAATTTTGAATTCGTCGATCGATTTACCGGTCTCAGTCTGCACGACCCGTGGTGGTTATTGTTCTTGGTGTTCTTTGCGGGATTCTTTCCTGCCACCACCATGCTGACGTTGCCGTGGTTCAACATGACCTGCGCGCGCGCCTGGGCGTGCTTGCGAGCGGGGGATCAACGAGCGCTCCTTTTGGTAGCGGTGATTCTTCCGCTGTTGGGGTTCAGCATCTTGAGTCGCAAGTCACCCACGTACATCTTGCCGTTAGCCCCGCCGCTCGCCATGTTGGTGGCCGGCATGTTGGCGCGCTGGGTGGATGGATCGATGGCCGACGCGCCCGCTGGCACCAAGCCGCCCGATGTACGCCACACCACGGCCATTGCCATGACGGGTGTTGGATTGTTGCTTCCGGGTGCGGCGGTGGTGCTCATTCTCAAGGGTTTGGCGCCAGCATGGGCTACTGGATGGACCTTGCTATGGCTCACACTCCCAGTGATTCCAGCCATGATTGCCACGTGGATCATGTTGGCGTGGTGGCCAATGCGCGAGCGACGGCTGCCAGCGCTGGGCGTGTATTTCGCAGGCATGGTCTTTGTGTGGATCGGATTTCACCACGCCGAAGATGTTGCAATGACCGCGATGGGCGCACGGCCAGTAGCACAAGCAGTGGCGGCAGAGACGCGACCGATTGTTGTATACCGATTACGCAACCTCACTATTGATTGGTACTTGGGTCGGTGGCTCGATGCGGTTGATCTGTCTGAAGATCTGCAGGCTTGGATTGACGCGCATCCAGATGGTGTTGTGCTCGCATCTGACGGTGACCTTGCGCAGCTTCGATCGAAGTTCCCGGATCTGGGTCGGCGACTTGAAGGTCGTCAAGAGTTTGACGCTTGGCCGCTCAAGAAGATTGTGTTCTGCGATGTCGTTCGCTGACATTGCAGGCGAACGCACTTGGAGGCGCGCATCACTATTCGCGCGTGCCGACACGCAACTCGCGCACAAGAAATCGTTGCGGTAGCACTGCGGGCAGCAGGTCATCAGTGATGCAGCGTGGTGTGCCGCACACCATATCGGCGATGAGTTCTGCGGCAAGGAATACCGTCGATGTTCCGCGTGAACCATGGGCGAGCGTGACGAACAGCCCAGGAAGTAGCGGTGCTTCGGGCCACGCTGCAGCGAATGGACCGTGTGGCAGGCGCGCGAATGATTCACGGAATTGCGCGTCGGCGATCACCGGGCCGATCACGGGGCAATGGTCGTTGACGGAGGTACGGATGCCTGCCCATGCGCCGCGTCGATTGGGAGTGCAGGTAGCGAGGGCGGGGAGCAAGCGCTCGATGTGTCCAAGATTGACGGCATCATCGTGCGGCGTTGGTCCGGTGGTCAATCGTTCGCGCTCATAGGTGGCACCGGCGCACAGCGCGCCGTCGACGGGCGGCATCGCAAAGCCATTGGCGCTTACCACGGTAAACGGCACGGCGCTTGCGCCAGCAAACGCATCATCAAAAGCAAGCGTTGAGAGTTGCCCGCGCGTGGCGTTGAACGGAATGGATGGAAGCGCGTCCGATGCAAGCGCTTCTGGCATGTCAGGCAACGCGGCGGCGGGAATGCCGGCAGTTGCGATCACCACGATGTTGGCATCGAAGGTTCGACCACTTTCGGTATCAACGTGCCAGCCGTCATCAGTGTGTCGCAGGCGCGCAACGGGTGCGTGTTCGTGGAGTGTGATGGCAGGGTGCGCCAGCAGGGCGCGCACGGTTTCCGCTGGCCGCGTAGTGGCGGCGTCGCGGACGAAGATCGCGCCTTCTGGATTGGTTGTATTGCTGAGCGATGTGCCAGCGACGCGGGTTGCTTCATCTGCGCTGATGAGGCGGAGCAGTTCAGTGGGCCA
Source organism: Phycisphaerales bacterium (assembly GCA_044354475.1). Taxonomy (GTDB): domain Bacteria; phylum Planctomycetota; class Phycisphaerae; order Phycisphaerales; family SM1A02; genus UBA966. Next base: position 13,858 of record JBIKZY010000037.1, on the reverse strand, counting down.
TCCCCACTCGGCGATCGATTGCTCATAGCCCCATTCATCATCACTGTTGACGGGGTGGAGCATTCCGCACGGATTGAGTGGCGCGCCAACGCGCTCCATTACTGCGCGTGCGAGCATGAATGCTTGTGCAACCACGCGTGTTTGTGGACTTTGCCAACTTGCAAGATACGGGGCCAGCACAGCGCGTGGAGCGGCGGAGGCGTGGCCGGCGGCACAGCCAGCGTCGATGACGGTCACGGCGATCCCACGCTCCGCGAGTGCGCGCGCGGCGGATGCGCCGGCGAGGCCGGCACCGACGACGATGGCGCTGGAGATCGCGGCGGGTGTTGCGGGGGCAGGCGGCATGGAGAACCAGCGCGGGAGTTGGCGGAAGGCGCGTTTCTCGGGTGTGCGTATGAGTGTGCCGTGGAGCGGGGGGTGTGCAGCGACAGCGTTGGGCGCGGGTGAGGTTGCGGGCGCGCGGGATGTATTGGTGGCGGGGAACGCAAATCCCAGTGATTTCAGTCGTTCGAGCACTGGGGGCGGCGCGAATCGTCCCGCGATGGTGGTGCCGACGCGTGCGTGCGCGACGACCTGCGCGAGTGCCTCGGCGGACCACATTTCGGGATTGCGATCTGGAGTGAAACCATCGAGTTGCCAAGAGTCGGCGATGAAGTCAGTGACTGGCAGTAGTTCAAGAACGTCGCCATAGAGAAGCGTGAGGCGTACTCGTCCGCCATCGAAGGCACGACGGTGGATCCCGCGAATGCGCGGCGGGAGTACGTGGAGGAGTTCAGAGAGGAGGTCGGAGAGAAGTGGCGCGGTGGATGGCGCGAGTGCGCGTTCGATGGTGGCGGCATCAAGTGGCGCGGACTCCACGCTCACCCAGTCGAGTTGCGCATCAGCCGGGGCATTGGCGCGGAAGTCTGCCCATGCAGAGAGGAACGCCAGGCCGGTTCCAAATCCAAGTTCAGCGGTGAGGTAGCGGCGCGTGGCGTGGAAGTCACGGGTGGCGGCGAAGGCGTCGGTGTGGCGGTCACTTACAGGAGTAGCAAGCGCTGGCGTGTAGCAATCATCATGCGCGCGCGAGAACAGCACGCCGTTGCGCCAGTCAAGGTCAGGGATAGAAAGCAGCGCAGGCACCAGGGGATTGTCCCATGGTGCCTGCGCGGTGTGTGGTTGGGTTCCGTCGCCGATCAGTCCCCGCAAACACCCCAGTTTGACAGCACTTTGCTTAGGTCGCCACCATTGACGATTCCGTCATCATTCAGGTCGTAGCGGCAGATTCCGGTGCACGGTCCCCAGTTAGCGAGCACCGAGCTCAGGTCGCTGCCGTTGACCATGCCGTCGAGATCAATATCGCCGACGCAGTCGCAGACCAGGTTGCCACCAAGGTTCCACCAACGCCCCGTGATGTTGGGGCGCGGGAGGTTGTCACAGACGGTGGTGCCTTGGAGTGAGGCGCTGACAGGTAGTGAGGCGGTCTCCGAGATGCCAAATCCGCCCTGTGTCACCAGTGCGGTGTTACCCGTGATGGTGCAGTTGTTCATGGCGAGATACGCCGTGCTGCTGCCAATCGAATACCACGAAACACCGCCGATCAGGTTGTTACTGAAGTTATTGCGCACCGTAACGCGCGTCAGCGTCGGGTTGCCCTGTACGAGGTGCATGCCACCACCGCGCGAGTTGCAAGTGTTGTTTTCGATCAGCACATCAGTGAGCGTCATAGTGCTTTGATTTGCTTGGAATCCACCAGCATCAGAGCTGGCAGCGTTGCCGCCGAAGACGCAATTAGTGACTTCGCCCGTGCAATTCAAGAAGTACGCACCGCCACCGAAGCCAGAACGGTTGTTCACCACGAAGCAGTTGCGCACGCTTGCCGCGCTGTTCTGGCCAAAGATGCCGCCGCCGACGAGGAACGTCGACCCCTCCCGTAGCGTCCCACTGGTGCCGTTGCGTACGGTGACACACTCCAGTGCCGCGATAGCGGGTTCACCGCCAGAGAAGCGCACCACCGATGTCTGTTGGCCACCGTTGCCACTAATGATGGACTGCGCGCAACTCGTGCCGCGCACTCGGACTGGCTTGCCCTTGAAGTCAATCGGGCCAGGGAAGATGCCAGCACCCACCATCACAATTCGCATCTCGTTGGTTGGCGCACTATCAATCGCCGATTGAATGGTGGCGAATTGCGATGGAACTTGCACGGTCTGGCATTCGTCGGGCTTGTTGTTCCCATCAATATCAGCGCTCAGCCCACTTGCGATATCGCATGAATCTGGCTTGAGGTTTGCATTGCAATCAATGCCAGCAGTTTCAGCAACTTGGCAACTGTCAATACGACCATTCTGATCGCAGTCGACAGCAGTGCCAACAGATGCAATCTCGCATGAATCGAGCTGGCCGTTTTGGTTGCAGTCCAGGGATAGCGATATTGCCAATTCGCAGGAGTCAGGAATTCCGTTCAGATTGCAGTCGCTCAAACCATTGGCAATGTCGCAAGTATCAGGAAGCTTGTTGCCATTGCAATCGGGCGTAGTGCCATCACTTGTTTCAACCACATCAAGTCGATTGTTCCCGTTACAGTCGCCTGACGCCGCGTTGATGCCAACATACTGAAGTCGCAACTGGGTGAGTCCAGTACCCTTGCATTCGGTACCGTCGACGTTGATTGGGCAAGAAAGCGTCACCGATAGCGTGGTCCCCGACCCCAGGAGTTCATTGAACTCACTGCGTGTCAGCGTGATGACGCCGCGATCCGGAGTCGCCGGGCACAGGTTTCCATCGGTGGCGAAGAGTCGGCGCGGTGATCCATCGTTCAGTCGAACATCAATCCACTCGCTTAGGTTGTTGAGATCTCCTACCGCATCAAGTGTCAGAGTGACAGCGCTCTCGGTGTATGGAAGGCTCGTAAATGAATGCGAACGCACGTCTGCGCCAGATGGCGATCCAAGGTTGTCCGTGGTGGAATCAACCATGATTGCACCTTGGCAAGTGTCAGGAATTCCGTCATTGTTGAGATCAGAGACAAGACCAGTGGCGATCTCGTATCGGTCTGGCAGGTTGTTTAGGTTGCAGTCGGCCTGGCAGGAATCAGGGACCCCGTTTGCGTCAGCATCATTGCTCGTACCGGCAGCGATATCACAACTGTCGGGGACATTGTTGGCATTACAGTCGGTAAAGATTTCGCAGGCATCGCCGATCCCGTTGTTATTGCAATCCAGTTGTTTTGGGTTCGGGACGCTTGGGCAGTTGTCGCGGACATCCAGGAAGCCATCGCCGTCAGTATCCGGGAGCGCCGCAAAGTCGAACTTACTAACGCCCTGACGTGTGCCATTCGTCACGCCGTCCTTGATCGATACGGAGGCTTTCCAATTCAACACACCTACGATGTAGGTCGGGCTGTAATTACCCGCCAGCACTAAGTGTGCGCACCAGATGCCGTAGTTGGCACTCGCGCCACCGCTTGTTCCGCCGGTGACCCCCTCGCCAGGCGTCATGACGCTGTTTACACGACCAACCAGGCCAGCAAGGCTCTCCGCGCGGTTGTCGATCAGTGGCGGGTTGTTGGTGTACCAGCCTGGTCCATCGAAATCAGTGGGCAGTGTGGTTGCTGGAGCGGAACTCGGCGTTGCATTCCAACTCGTGCCAGTGAAACTGGGGTCGCCCGCCGTGGCCGTAGATGCGAAGTAGTCACCGTTGTACGCGGAGCCGGTGAACGTACCCGCGGTCATGAAACTGTCAAGCGATGTCCGGCTGGAAGTGAATCCAGCAAAGTCTGGCTTCCAAGTCTTGGTCGCTAAGCCATCCAATTGATTGAAGCCAGCTGGGACGGTGGTAGAGATCACGCCGCTGTAGACATTCAGGAATTTGTCGCTGGAGTTTTCGACTCCAGCGTAAATATCGATGACCGTGTACGCGCCCACGGTACGGACCGACGCGACGAACCCGAGGAACCCCGCGTTGGCGGAGCCTGCGAGTGATGCGACTCCAAGAAGGCCCGCGGCCACGGAGTGTTTCATGTTGAGTGAGTTCATGTGTTGAATGTTCCTGAGGTCCCGGATGGGATTTGGCAGAAGGCGGCGAGCATCCCGGTGATGCGCAAGACCACGTATGACAGAAGGTTACAGATCCGACCTGCAATTGCGAAATAGTTTGCGGCAAAGCAGCGAACCAACCCCAACTTATTTCTCCAGAGAACTGTTACGAGCCACGATCATGTCGAGCAGGTTCCCCACCCTGACAACAGTAATCCAAGGTCGCCGCCGTTCACCTTGCCGTCATTGTTGAGGTCATGAGGGCAAGTTGCGCCGCAGAACCCCCAACTTGAGAGGAGGAGGCCGATGTCGGCGCCGTCAATGATGCCGTTAGCGTCGAGATCGCCGGGGCAGTTACATCCGATGGCAACATCGCACTCATCGCCAATGCCGTTGGCATCGCAGTCGGCTTGCGTTGGATTTGCGACGGTGGGGCAGTTATCGAGGTTGTTGGCGATACCGTCGCCATCGATGTCGGGGAAAGGAAGGCGTATTGACCCACCAGCTATCGACTCATATGCGTAGTCAACCACGGTGCGGGTGACAAGGTTGCCCGTCGCAGGCTGCGAGCCCATCCGAAAGCGCATCCAACCGTAGTGGGTGGTGCCCGCCGAGGACACGAAGCGGAAGCCAACGATGTTCTCGGAGCCGTACTGCCAGTTGCCGGCTGCAGAGCCGAAGACGACGGTGGCAGTGGACGAGCTGTAGTTGCTCGTAGCGCCGATAGACGTTCCTGCGGCGAGGTTGATCGCCGAGCCCACGCCAGCCGCCGCGGACACCATGCCGCCGCCAGTTGAGCCGAAGAAGTTCATGCCGCTGCCGGTCGACGCGCGATAGGGGTTCACATCCCAGCCCGGAGCGCCGGCGCCTGGGCCGTTGGTCAGCGTGTTGGTTTCAACGTTGATGTAGCAACCATCGATGTCGATGGCGCAAACGAAGTTAAGAACGCCACTGTAAACGACGGCGGCATTGGCAGCGGCGGCAGCGCCCATGGCGACAGCAGCGGCAGCGACGATATGCCGGCGAAACCGTGTCGGAGAGATGAAATCGACGGTCTTTTCATGGCATTGAATTTGCATTGATTTATTCCTTGTTTAAAATTATTAATAAAAAATCCAACATGTAGTTCAAGGTCATGACGAGTGCACGTCCCGGTATTTCCTAACCACCGCAGTTTCCCCACCCCGACAACAGTAATCCAAGGTCGCCGCCGTTCACCTTGCCGTCATTGTTGAGGTCATGCGGACAAGTTGCGGCGCAGAATCCCCAGCTTGAGAGGAGGAGGCCGATGTCGGCGCCGTCTACTACATGGTCGCCACTCAAGTCGCCAGGGCAGCATCCAGGCAGCGTTGGATACACAGTGCATTCACACGTATCAGGTACCCCGTTCGTGTTTGTATCCGCGATGGTGGTATTCAGAATCTGTCCAAAGTCCACCATGCCATCGCCATTGCAATCTGCGGACCATTCAATCCAATAGCCGTTTGAGCCACCGTAGAAGTTGTTCCACTTCGGGAAGTACGCGCTCGAGAAGACGAGTACGCGTTCGTCACAATGCAAACTCGGCTCGTAAAGCGCCCAATTGGTGTATCCCCAGGCCTCGCCACTCGCCCAATTCCACGTGTTGGTGTGGCAACCTTGGGTTGCTGGCGTTGACGCCCCAAGCAAGTCGTAGCCCTGAGCACCGTGCGCGACAAGTAAGGCATTCTCGGCGGCCGAGGTAATGGATACCAAGTAACCGCCCGCACTCTTTGCCCGCTCGTCCGCGAATTCCCAACCAACGCCACCCGTCACGGGCACACGTTGATACCAATGCCCGTTTCCGCCATCTTGCACACGCCATTCCACAGGCTGTTGTGCTTGCGTTACGGCAACAAACGTACTGCTAGCCAGAAGTCCAAACACGAGTCGAGTGATATGAGGGACATTCTTCATTTTAGTAATGCGTGTTACGCCAGTATCTCTTGTGCAACAAGCAACACATATCACCCTGGACAGTGTGCCCAATCATGCAGCAGGATTCCCAAGTCCGCGCCGTCAACTAAGCCGTCACCGGTGATGTCGGCGATGCAATTACTTGTGCATGGGCCCCAAAGGGCGAGCAGCATTCCAAGGTCGATTCCGTCGACTCGGCCGTTCTGTGAGATGTCGCCAGCGCAACATAAGTTGGGTGGGCAGCCGTTGCATGCCGCCGATCCGGGCAGTGTTGGGCAATAGTCGTGCAGGTCGATCACGCCGTCGCTATCCCTATCGGTGCTTTGTGGGTAGCTCATGGCGCTGAAGAAGCTGCTGTCGCCTGGAACACGCATGATGATCCTGCCGCTCCAAGTCAGTCCCGTCATCGCAGCATCGACGGTGGCGTCCTTAAACACTAAATGTGACACCCAAAATCCGTACGCCGCGGTGCTCGTGGTACCCCCGGTGCTTGATGTGCCATCCGATCCGTCGATTCGGATACCAGCCATACCGACAAGGCTCTCCGCACGGTTGTCGATAGAAGTCGGGTCGCCGGTGTACCAGCCAGCGCTTGCTGGAATGGTTGTGGCTGCCGGAGAGGAGGGGGTTGCGTTCCAACTAGTTCCCGTGAAACTCGGAGCGCCATTGCCATTGCCTGATGCGTAGAACTCTCCGCCGTACGAGCCGCCAGAGAATGTGCCCGCGGTCATGAAACTGTCATCGGATGTGCTGCGCGTGGAGGTGAAGCCGGCGGTGTCTGGCTTCCAGGTCTTGGTTGCGAAGCCAGCCTTCTGAACGAATCCGCCCGGAAGTGTTGTGGTGGCGTTCACGGATTCGACCGAAAGAAATTTATCCGATGCATTTGAAACAGCTACAAACACATCAACGATCACGTTCGTGCCCGACTGCTTTGCGAATGCCACGAAGCCGACAGCCGCCTCCGCCCCCATGGTTGGCACGAGGCAGGCACTCACCACAATTGTTTGCAGGTTGTATGTGTTGTTCATCAGGCTCAATTCCCACACGCACCCCAGTTGGAGAGCACCTTGCTCAGGTCGGCACCGTTGACGGTCCCATCATCATTCAAGTCGTAGCGGCAGATGCCAGTACATGGGCCCCAGTTGGAGAGCACCAGGCTCAGGTCGCTGCCGTTGACCAGGCCGTCGAGATCGACATCGCCGGTGCAGTCGCAGATGAAGTTGCCGCCGAGGTTCCACCATCGGCCAGTGATGTTGGGGCGCGGGAGGTTGTCACAGACGGTGGTGCCCTCGAGTGAGGCGCTGACAGGTAGTGAAGAGGTCTCCGAGATGCCAATACCACCCTGTGTGACCAGCGCGGTGTTGCCCGTGATGGTGCAATTATTCATGGCGAGATACGCCGTGGTGCTGCCAACCGAATACCACGAAACGCCGCCGATCAGGTTGTTACTGACGTTGTTCCGCACCGTGACGCGCGTCAGCGTCGGGTTGCCCTGTACGAGGTGCATGCCACCACCGCGTGAGTTGCAGGTGTTGTTCTCGATCAGCACATCAGTGAGCGTCATGGTGCTTTGATTTGCTTGGAATCCACCACCGTCAGCACTGGAGGTGTTACCGCCAAAGACGCTGTTGGTCACTGAGCCTGTGCAATTCAAGAAGTAGGCACCGCCACCGAAGCCGGAACTGTTGTTCACCACGAAGCAGTTGCGCACACTGGCTGCGCTGTTCTGACCGAAGATGCCGCCGCCGGCCAATACCGTTGGTGACCCGATGGGCTGGGTACCACTCGTGCCACCACGCACGGTGACGCACTCGAGTGTTGCAATTGCTGGCTCACCGCCGGAGAAGCGGACAACAGAGGCCTGTTGGCTACCGTTTCCGTTGATAATTGTTTGCGCGCAGCTTGTGCCACGTACGCGGACTGGCTTGCCCTTGAAATCAATCGGGCCAGGGAAGATTCCAGCGCCCACCATCACGATGCGCATTTCATTCGCTGGCGCACTGTCGATGGCAGACTGAATGGTTGCGTACTGCGCCGGCACTTGCACGGTCTGGCATTCGTCAGGCTTGCCATTGGCATCGATGTCGGCGCTGATTCCGCCAGCAACGTCGCACGAGTCCGGGGTGAGGTTTCCGTTGCAATCGATTCCAGCGGTTTCGGCAACTTGGCAACTATCGATGCGGCCGTTCTGGTCGCAGTCGATGGTGATGCCGCCAGCGGCAAGTTCGCAGGAATCGAGTTGGCTGTTGAGGTTGCAGTCGAGGGATGGTGTGGTTGCGATCTCACAAATGTCTGCGATACCGTCATTGTCGCAATCCGCAAATCCACCACGCGCAACGTCGCAACTGTCCGGAACATTGTTGTTGTTGCAATCCGTAACGAGACCCTCATGGATCTCGTAGATATCAAGTCGATTGTTGTGGTTGCAATCGCCAGTGGCGGGGTTGATGCCAACGTAACTCATTTTGAATTGCGTGAGACCTGTTCCCTTGCACTCCGTTGGGTCCACAGTGCTTGGGCAACTCATCGAGACAGTCAATGATTCCGCGGCAGCCGAGAGGAGCGCCTCATATTGTTGCCGAGTGAGCGTGATAGTGGCGCGATCCGGTGTGGAGGGGCAGTCGTTCCCGCCTGCCTCAAAGAAACGTCGCCCAGCGTCGCCATTGAGTGACACGGTAATCCACTCGCTGTTGCCGTTGAGGTCACCGCGCACGTCAACAGTTAAAGTCACAGTGGACTCGGCGTACAACGCGGAAGCAAAAGTAAACGAGCGAGCCTCTAATCCTGATGGCGCTCCGAGAATTCCGCTGACGCTATTCACCAAGACAGCTCCTTGGCAGGTGTCTGGAATGCGGTCGGCGTTACCGTCCGGGACAGAGCCATCAGTGATCTCTTGCAAGTCAGAAATCTGGTTCATGTTGCAGTCGACTTGGCACTCATCCGGGACGCCGTTAGTGTCGGCGTCGAGGCTGCTGCCTGCGGCGATGTCGCAGGAATCTGGTAGGCCGGTGTAGTTGCAGTCAGTGAAGGTTTCGCAGGCTTCGCCGATGCCGTTGTTGTTGCAATCGGCTTGGTTTGGGTTGGCAACGTTCGGGCAGTTGTCGGCGGAATTGAGGATTCCGTCACCGTCGGTGTCGGGCGGCGGGGAGTAGAAGGTACTGATGCGTTGGTCGGTTACGCCACCAGGCGGGACAGTAACAACAGTGATGTCCTTGATGGACACGGAAGCAGACCAGAGGATGTTCGCATTGGCGACACCGATCCTGCCGGTTCCAGCAACCACGATGTGGCCGCACCAGATGCCGTAGTTGGCGCCGGCGCCTCCCACACTGCCAGCAGTATTGCCGGAAGCAGCGGTTGCACCAGTGTTGACGCGGCCAACCAGGCCAGCAAGACTCTCAGCGTTGTTGTCGGTGGATGCTGGGTTGCCGGTGTACCAGCCAGCGTTGGCTGGAACAGTGGTAGCGGCCGGTGAGGATGGGCTTGCGCTCCAGCTGTTGCCAGTGAAGTTCGGGTCGGCGCTGGTGTTGCCGGAGGCGTAGTAGTCGCCACCGTATGCAAAGCCGCCAGCGGTCATGAAGCTGTCATCCAAGGTGCCGCGGGTGGAGGTGAAAATAGTGGTGTCCGGCTTCCACGTCTTGGTGGCATTGCCAGCCTTCTGCACGAAACCGCCAGCGAGCGTGGTGGAGATGTTCGAGTTGTAGACGTTGAGGAACTTGTCGCTGGAGTTGCCGACACCTGCGTAGATGTCAATCACCGTGTTCGCACCAACGGTGCGGACGGAGGCGACAAAGCCAAGGAAGCCTGCCTCCGTCGAAGCGACGATCGAGGCGGTTCCGACGATAGCAATGAATATTGAGTGCTTCATATATATGTTCCAGTCGATTCTTTGATTTCAAATGCACAACCACGCCTCATCACTCACCCGCCGCACGAGCCCCATGCGCTCAGCATCAGGCCAATATCTGCTCCGTTGACCAGGCCATCGCCATTCAGGTCGGCGCTGCAGTTGTTTCCGCAGCCAGTAGTGGTGTTGGCGACTGAGAGAAGCAATGCAATATCAGCACCGTTTACAACACCGTCGAGATTCAGGTCACCACGGCAGTCACAGACGTTGTTGCTACCAAGGTCTTCCCAGCGTCCAGTGATGTTGGGACGCGGCAGGTTGTCGCAGACGGTGGTCGCCACGAGTGATGCACTTGGCGGCAGCGTTGAGGTTTCAGATATGCCGATACCGCCTTGCGTCACGAATGAGGTGTTCCCTGTGATTGTGCAGGTGTTCATGGCGAGATGCGCTGTGCTGCTACCCGTGGCGTACCACGAGATGCCACCGATCAGGTTGCTGGCCACATTGTTTCGCACCGTCACGCGCGTCAGCGTCAAATTGCCCTGTACGAGGTGCATGCCACCACCGCGCGAGTTGCAGGTGTTGTTCTCGATCAGCACATCGGTGAGCGTCATGGTGCTTTGATTCGCTTGGAATCCACCACCGTCAGCACTGGCAGTGTTGCCACCGAAGACGGTGTTAGTTACCGAGCCTGTGCAATTCAAGAAGTACGCACCGCCACCGAAGCTGGAACTGTTATTCACTACGAAGCAGTTGCGCATACTGGCTGCGCTGTTCTGGCCGAAGATGCCACCGCCGCCCAAGACCGTCGGGGACCCTATGGGCTGGGTACCACTCGTGCCACCACGGACGGTGACGCACTCGAGCGTGGCGATTGCCGGCTCGCCGCCGGAGAAGCGGACAACAGAGGCCGTTTGGTTACCGTTTCCGTTGATGATGGTCTGCGCGCAACTAGTGCCGCGCACGCGGACGGGCTTGCCCTTGAAATCAATGGGGCCAGGGAAGATTCCAGCGCCCACCATCACGATGCGCATTTCATTTGCTGGCGCAGTGTCGATGGCAGATTGAATGGTTGCGTATTGCCCTGGCACTTGCACGGTCTGGCATTCGTCGGGTTTGCCGTTGGCGTCGATATCGGCGCTGATTCCGCCGGCAACATCGCAGGAGTCCGGTGTGAGGTTTCCGTTGCAATCGATACCGGCGGTTTCGGCAACTTGGCAACTATCGATGCGACCGTTCTGGTCGCAGTCGACGGTGGTTCCGCCAGCCGCGAGTTCGCAGGAATCGAGTTGGCTGTTGAGGTTGCAGTCGAGAGCCGGGGAGAACGCAATGTCACAGGCGTCGGCAATGCCATTGCTGTCGCAATCCGCAAACCCGCCGCGCACAATGTCGCAACTGTCGGGGACATTGTTGTGGTTACAGTCCGGAACGAGCCCCTCATAGATCTCATAGATATCAAGTCGATGGTTGTGGTTGCAATCGCCAGTCGCGGGATTGATTCCAAGATAACTCACTTTGAATTGCGTCAGTCCGGTTCCCTTGCACTCCGTTGGGTCCACAGTGCTGGGGCAAGTCATGGTGACGGTCAGTGAATCAGCGGCAGCTGAGAGGAGCACCTCATATTGTTGCCGTGTGAGCGTGATGGTGGCACGGTCTGGTATCGCTGGGCAGCTGTTGCCTGTGGCTTGGAAGAACCGTTGGGCAGCGCCGCTATTGAGGTCCACGTCAACAAACTCAGTTGTACCGTTCAGGTCACCCCGTGCATCGATGGTCACAGTGACAGTGGACTCGGCGTACAGCGCGGAAGCGAACGTGAATGAGCGCGCGTCGAAACCAGATGGCGCGCCAAGAATGCCGCTATTGTCATTCACAAAGACCGCGCCTTGGCAGGTGTCTGGAATGCGGTCGGCATTTCCGTCCGGGACAGAACCATTGTTGATCTCTTGCAAGTCAGAAATCTGGTTCATGTTGCAGTCCGCTTGGCACTCATCCGGTACGCCGTTAGTGTCGGCGTCGAGGCTGCTGCCTGCGGCGATGTCGCAGGAATCTGGTAGGCCGGTGTAGTTGCAGTCAGTGAATGTTTCGCAGGCTTCACCAATTCCGTTTTGGTTACAGTCGGCTTGGTTGGGGTTCGCGACGGTTGGGCAATTATCAGCGGCGTCGAGGATTCCATCATTGTCTGTGTCAGGGTTTGGGTTGTAGAAGACACTGATGCGCTGATCAGTGGCGCTATTCACTCCGTCCTTGATGGACACCGCAGCAGACCAGCGGACGCTCGATCCCATGGAGCCGGCTCCAGCAACCACGATGTGACCGCACCAGATGCCGTAGTTGGCGTTGGCGGTTCCCAGGCTGCCAGCAGTGTTGCCGGAGGCAGCGGTTACACCTGTGTTGACGCGACCGACCATGCCAGCGAGAGTTTCAGCGCGGTTGTCGACGGACAATGGGTCGCCGGTGTACCAGCCAGCGTTGACAGGAACAGTGTTGGCGGATGCTGAAGCTGGGGTTGCATTCCAGCTGGTGCCGGTGAAGTTCGGGTCGCCGTTGGTGTTGGATGAGGCAAAGTAGATGCCGCCGTATGCACCACCAGAGAACGTTCCGGTCGTAAAGAAACTGTCATCTGAAATCGATCGATCGGAAGTGAAACCAGTGATATCGGGCTTCCAGGTCTTGGTAGCCAGGCCAGCCTTCTGGACGAAACCACCAGCGAGCGAGGTGGAGATATTCGTGTAGTAGACGTTGAGTAACTTGTCGCTCGCGTTGCCGACCCCCGCATAGATATCAATCACCGTATTCGCACCAACGGTGCGGACGGAGGCCACAAACCCGAGAAATCCCGCCTCCGCCGAAGCGACGATCGACGCGGTTCCGACGATAGCAATGAATATTGAGTGCTTCATATGTATGTTCCTGCAGATCTTCTCATTCTCAGCCGTCGCGCCACGCAATGCCCCATCACTCGCCCCCTGCGCCGCACGCAAGATCCCACAACCCAGTAGCAAACGACTTGATGCTCATTATGGATGCCTCTCAAACAACTCCCCGGATGGGGCGGTTGGTGTGTCTGTCTGGATGCGCAACCCTTGGTGATCGCGTTTGACTTTGTAAGGTAATCCGCCACCACCAATTCTCCGCATCCAAATGTGTCACTAGGCACCCATTTACCGGAACATTTCTCCAGAGAACAGGTTCTAAGCCACCGCGGGCACCAAGGGAGTGTCCCATGGTGCCCGCGCGGTGTGTGGTTGGGTTCCGCCGCCGATCAGTCCCCGCAAACACCCCAGTTTGAAAGCACTTTGCTTAGGTCGCCACCATTCACGACTCCGTCATCATTCAGGTCGTAGCGGCAGATTCCTGTGCACGGTCCCCAGTTAGAGAGCACCGAGGTCAGGTCGCTGCCGTTGACCATGCCGTCGAGGTCAATATCGCCGACGCAGTCGCAGATGAAGTTGCCGCCGAGGTTCCACCAGCGCCCGGTGATGTTGGGGCGCGGGAGGTTGTCACAGACGGTGGTGCCCTCAAGTGAGGCGCTGGCAGGTAGTGAAGCGGTCTCCGAGATGCCAAATCCGCCCTGTGTCACTAGTGCGGTGTTACCCGTGATGGTGCAATTGTTCATGGCGAGATACGCCGTGCTGCTGCCAATCGAATACCACGAAACACCGCCGATCAGGTTGTTACTGAAGTTATTGCGCACCGTAACGCGCGTCAGCGTCGGGTTGCCCTGTACGAGGTGCATGCCACCACCGCGCGAGTTGCAAGTGTTGTTTTCGATCAGCACATCAGTGAGCGTCATAGTGCTTTGATTTGCTTGGAATCCACCAGCATCAGAGCTGGCAGCGTTGCCGCCGAAGACGCAATTAGTGACTTCGCCCGTGCAATTCAAGAAGTACGCACCGCCACCGAAGCCAGAACGGTTGTTCACCACGAAGCAGTTGCGCACGCTTGCCGCGCTGTTCTGGCCAAAGATGCCGCCGCCGACGAGGAACGTCGACCCCTCCCGTAGCGTCCCACTGGTGCCGTTGCGTACGGTGACACACTCCAGTGCCGCGATAGCGGGTTC
>JBIKZY010000151.1:0-5330 GCA_044354475.1 Phycisphaerales bacterium | reverse complement strand
ATGCCAGTGGACACCATGCGCGCGATCGATACCGCTCCGCCGCCATTGCTTCCTGAGCCGGTACCGGTGGTGGTGGCTGAACCGGCGCCCGCGGTTGCTGCTGCTCTGGTGGCGGTACCTGAACCGGTGCCCACCGTTGCCGCTACTCCGGTGGTGGTGGCTGAACCGGTGCTCGCTGTTGCTGCTGCTCCAGTGGTGGTGGCCCCAGTAGTCGTGCCGGTTGAGGTGGCACCTGAGCCAGCGGTTGCAGAGTCACGGGTTACCGAGGCATCACCCGCAGGTGCTGCTGAGCTTCCGCCAGAACCAACGATGCCGAGTCGGGTGACGTTGAAGGCCGCAAACCCCGTTACGTCGCTCGCCATAACTGGCACGGCGATTGTCCCAGTCGCTGACAGAGCGGGCGTTCGCGAGCGACCCGCGCCCACGCCGGCGCGTGCACCGGAGCCAGTGCTGATACCGGAACCGACGCCGGAACCGACGCCAGTGCCTGCCCCGTTTGTGGAACCTGCACTTGCGCCGGTCGCAGAAGCTGCGCCTGCGCCAACACCGGAACCAACACCTGTACCCGCGCCCGTTGCGGAACCTGCGCCTGCGCCAACGCCGGAACCAACACCTGCGCCCGCGCCGGTTGCTGAACCTGTGCCCGCGCCAACGCCGGAACCAACACCTGCGCCCGCGCCGGTTGCTGAACCTGTGCCCGCGCCGACACCAGAACCAACACCTGCACCCGCGCCGGTTGCGGAACCTGTGCCCGCGCCAACGCCGGAACCAACACCTGCGCCCGCGCCGATCGCAGAACCAGCGCCCGCGCCGACACCAGAACCAACACCCGCACCCGCGCCAGTTGCGGAACCTGCACCCGCACCTGTTCCCCCGCCCATCAAACTTGCGAACCCAGTCATGGCTTCCAAGGTTCGGGCGTTCGGAGACATTGAGCCGTTGGATGCTGGGTCATTGCATCCTGGCGATCGCTTCCTGGTGTATGTCGAGCTGCTCAATTGGCCATTCGTCCCAAGTGACGGCGGACGCGTTGCAGCGCATGCGCAGTACTCGCTGCGCATCGAGAACTTGGCCGGAACCGTCATCTGGAGCGAAGGTCCGCTCGACGCAATTCATACCGCCGCAGCCCCGACCGATGAACTCTTCATTACCCGGATGGTTCGGCTCCCCGACACCCTGCTTGCCGGTCAGTATCGGCTAGCGATCGAAGCGACTGATATGGCAACCGGCGTAACGGCCAAAGTAAAGACGCCGTTCACTGTCAAGCCATCAAACAAGCGCTAATCGCTTGATGTAGCGCATCGGTAGCCGAAGTACAATGGCGTCCCGCCTCTCTCTCGGAGGCACCTCACGTGCCAGACGACGCATCCAACGCACACCCTGATCTTGACGCCCCGACAGCACCCCTCGTGCCGACGGTGGTGGATGGCGCCCAAGGCGTTGTGGATGCCGCGCTTCCAATCGCAGATCCGCACTCCGTCAATGGTCGGCACAGCAAGGGTCATGGCGGGGGCATCGCGTTGGCCATCGGCGCGGTCGGCGTGGTGTTTGGAGATATCGGGACCAGCCCGCTGTACGCGTTTCAGGAAACCATTGCCCACCACGGCAGTGCCGATCGCGCGTTCGTGATGGGTGTTCTGAGTTTGATTTTCTGGGCGCTATTCCTGGTGGTGGTTGCGAAGTACCAGCTACTCATCATGCGTGCCACCAACCGTGGCGAAGGTGGATTGTTCGCATTGCTCTCCCTCTTGCCGCGCGGCCTGCAGCGTCGCGCGGATTACCGCTTGGCATTCTTCGGTGCCATGGCCATCATGGGCAGCGCATTGTTGTTCGGCGACGGCGTCATCACGCCATCCATCTCCGTACTGTCAGCGATGGAAGGTCTCACCGTCTTTGACGAAAGCCTGCAAGGTTGGGTGGCCCCATTAACAACAGTGGTGCTGGTGTTCTTGTTCGCCGTGCAGCGATTTGGAACGGGGCACATCGGTCGCATCTTCGGTCCAGTGATGCTCCTGTGGTTTGGTGTGTTGGGATTTCTTGGACTGCGCGCCATTGTCTCGGATCCAAGTGTGCTTGCCGCAGTGAATCCCCTGTACGCCATTGAACTGATTGCAGCGAATCCGTCCGGCACATTCCTTTTGCTTGGCTCAATTGTCCTGGTAGTGACGGGCGCCGAGGCGCTGTATGCCGACATCGGGCACTTCGGAATTGGCCCGATTCGGCTTGGATGGTTCACCATTGTGTGGCCATGCCTCATTCTGAATTACTTTGGCCAAGGCGCATGGGCGATCGCCAATCCGCCGGATCCAGCGTTACTTTCGCAATACAAACCGTTCTACGGGCTGGTGCCTGCGGGTTGGGTTATTCCCATGGTGATTCTGGCTACGTTTGCAACCATTGTTGCTAGCCAGGCGATGATCTCTGGCGTCTTCTCGATGGCGCGCCAAGCGATCCGCCTCAACTATCTGCCACGCCTTGCCGTGGTGCATACATCCAGCTTTACCGAAGGTCAGATCTACATCCCGTTCCTCAATTGGACCATGATGATTGGATGCCTGATGACGGTCTTCTTGTTCCGTTCATCAGCAGCGCTTGCCGATGCGTACGGCATTGCCGTCACGGCGGTCATGGGAATCACTTCGCTGTTGTTTGCTGAGGTGGCGCTGAAGACTTGGAAATGGAAGCCACCAGTGGTGTGGATTGTAGTTGGCTCATTCCTAGCGATTGACTTGGCATTCCTTTCATCCAACCTTCTCAAGGTATTCCATGGCGGTTGGTACGCACTAGCGATTGCGGCCGCCGGGTCCATAGTGATGGTCACTTGGAATCAAGGCACCCTGGCGGTGGGACGGCAGATTGCCGCACAAGGCGAGACGATTCATGAATTCCTCGCGCGGCTTTGGTCGGAGGTGGTACCGCGCGTTCCCGGTACCGCCGTGTTCTTGACTCCAACCACACAGGCGCCGTTCGCGTTGGTGAATTTCGTGAAGCACGCGCATGTGTTGCATGAGCAAGTGATCCTTCTGTCGATCGCCCCCAGTGAACAACCGTTTGTTGCAGACCGTGAGCGCGTCACCGTTCGGTGGATGCCGGACGGATTCTGGAGTGTCTCGGCTCAGGTCGGATTCATGGAGCAGCCCGATGCACCGGGCATCCTGCGTCTCGCACGCGAGCGCGGCTTGCCGTTCGATACCGAAGAAACCACCTACTTTGCTCGAAAGATGCAAGTGGTTCCTGGCGGTCCGGCACGCATGGCTGGTTGGCGCAAAGGAATTTTCATCTTCCTGCACTCGAACGCAGCCGACGTGACCAGCGCGTTCAATCTTCCTTCGGATCGCACGGTTGAATTTGGCTTCCAGTTGAAGCTTTAAGCAGACTCTCCTATGCGAACCATCGCCATCAAGATGCTCTTCGGTGACACAGCAAAGTTCTACGGAATTCTGCTGGGGCTTTCTTTTGCAACGCTGCTGATTGCGCAGCAGGCCAGCATCTTTGTCGGGTTGATGAGCCGCACCTATGCGCTCATTGAGGAAACTCCACAGGCGGACCTTTGGGTCACCGATCCCACGATGCAGTTTGTGGATGACACCAAGCCGATGCAGGTAACCGCCTTGCAGCGTGTGCGGAGCGTGGATGGTGTGGGCTGGGCAGTTCCGCTCTTTAAAGGTCTGTTGGTTGCCAAGCTTCCAAGTGGTGCGCGGCAGATTTGCGATGTGGTGGGTGTTGATGATGCAAGCCTGATCGGCGTGCCGGCGCGCATGATCAAGGGTGACGTCAGTGTTCTCCGCAAGCCAGACACCATCATCATTGAGACGCGTGGTGCTCGTTCACGCCTCTCGCAACCCATCAATCCTGCCGATCCAACCGGGCCAAAGCGTCCGATTGAAATCGGTGAGGAACTCGAGCTGAATGAGCGGCGCGCGGTCATCGGCGGTATCGCGGAGACAAAGCCGACATTCCAGAATGTTCCCACGATCTACACCACGTATTCGCGAGCCATTGGATTTGCGCCAGCGAACCGCCGAACGCTCAGCATGATTCTCGTAAAAGCGGCACCCGGAGTATCTGTGACGGAATTGCGTGATCGCATCGCGCGCGAGACTGAACTCGCGGTGTACACCCCATATGACTTTGCATGGACCACCATTAACTATTGGATGACGCAAACCGGAATTCCAATCAACTTTGGTATTGCCATTGCCCTTGGATTTCTAGTGGGTATAGCCATTGCGGGGCAGATGTTCTACAACTTCACGCTTGACAATCTGAAGTATTTCGGCGCGATGAAAGCGATGGGTGCGACGACGGCTCGACTGCTTGGCCTGGTGGCACTGCAAGGCGCGGTGGCGGGCGTTCTTGGACTTGGTCTTGGCCTAGGGGTTACCTCGATTGTTGGCCTCTCCATTCCCGGCGATAAATTGGCGTTCAAGATGACCTGGCACATTCCGGTGATTGCCGCCGCGGCGGTGATCTTCATCGTGGTTGCTTCCAGTCTCTTCAGCATGCGTCGTGTGGTGAAACTTGATCCATCCGAGGTATTCCAAGGATGATCGAGCCGACCAATAGCATCGTTTGCAATGAAGTATTCAAGACCTTCGGCGTTGGTGATTCCATGGTCCGTGCGCTGCGTGGCGTGAATCTGGAAGTTCGCTTTGGTGAAATGATGGCACTGGTGGGTCCTTCGGGATGTGGAAAGACCACGCTCATCTCCATTCTGGCCGGACTACTGCAGCGCGACGAAGGCGAAATGGCGGTGCTTGGTACAGATCCCTCCGCGCTGAGTAATCATGAGCGCACCATTTGGCGCGGGAAAAATGTTGGATTTATCTTTCAGCAGTTCAACCTGATTCCACAAGTCTCCATCCTTGAGAACGTTGCGGTGCCACTGTTGCTGCGACATCATCCCAAGCGAGATGCCCTCGACCGCGCCGCAAAGCTCTTGGAAGAAGTTGGATTGAAAGGCCGTGAATTGACGCGCCCCAGCAAGCTCTCGGGCGGACAGCAGCAGCGCGTAGCGATCGCGCGCGCATTGGTGACCGGTCCGCGCCTGCTTGTGTGTGACGAGCCCACCAGTGCGCTTGACGGCGCTACCGGCCAGAAGGTCATGGGTCTGATCCGTGAACTCACCGCCGCTGCTGAACGCGTTGTCATTGTGGTGACGCACGACGAACGTATTTATCACTTCGCGGACCGCATCGCTCATCTTGATGACGGCCGCGTTACCCACGTCAGTACCCCCGCAGAGGCACTCGCCGAATCCGCACAGCGGATGGGTGATGCCGCCAAGCGCCATTGAACTACGCTTCCCTGCAAGTCACAGTCCTCCCACA
>JBIKZY010000036.1:0-20223 GCA_044354475.1 Phycisphaerales bacterium | reverse complement strand
GCTTCAGATCCCTTGATGCAGGCAATCAGTTGGATATTCTTATGCGGCAGCAGCATGCGCCGGACTGCCTCTGCGATGATCGGCTGATCATCAACAATAAGGACGCGCATCGGGGTTTCATCGTCTACTCCTGCTGCAATACTCATTTGGTAACTCCTGGTCGTGGTTTGCTCAGTGCGGCAGTGACTGCCGGGCCGATGTGTTCAATTGCCAAAGTTCGTTCCGCGGCTCCGGTCTGGCTTGCTGCGCCTGGCATTCCCCAAACCACACTGGTGGCTCGGTCTTGTGCAAAGGTACGCCAACCGCTGTTTTTGAGTGCCATCATGCCCGTCGCCCCGTCTTTCCCCATGCCGGTGAGGAGCACCGCGGCGCCGGTCCGGGAGCGAACCAGCGCTAGGCTCTCAAAGAACACATCAATAGATGGGCGGTGGATGAGGTCCGGATCCCCGGCGACGTACTCAAGGGTTCCGCCGGACTTCATGATCATCTGCTGGGCCTCGCCAGCCACCAGAATTGTTCCTGGGACGGGGCGATCGCCGTGTCGCGCCAGTGCCACCGGACGACCCGTCTGTGACGCAAGCCATTGTGCGAGTCCTGGCAGGAACGTGGCATCCATGTGCTGCACGATCACCACTGCATAGGGCAGCGTGGGCGGCAATGACTTCAGGAATGTGGCCAGTGCCTGCGGTCCGCCAGTGCTGGCACCGACCGCGACCAACAGGAACGGATCATGTGGATCATGTGGATCATGTGCGCGATGTGGCTGATGTGGCTGATGTGGCTGATGTGGATGGTGCGGATGGTGCGGATGATGTGGAGCATGCGCATGGTGTCCCGGACCTCCGGTGGGCTTCCCGGTCAAGGTTGGCTTGACCACCGTGGTCATCCCCGCGGTCCCTGGCGCGGCTGCTGCAGCCCGAAATTCCGAAGAGCTCATCTTGCGCACGGCGGCAATCTTGCCCAGGAGCGCTTTGTCTCCCTGCGTCCCGGTGCTGCCCAGGCGTGGTGTGTCCACGGCGTCCAGCGCGCCCGCGCCAATGGCCTCATAGACACGCGACGCATTGCCTTCCACGGTGGCAGTCACCACCACAATTGGGCAGGGCGCATCGCGCATGATCAGGCGCGTTGATTCCACCCCGTCCATGACCGGCATGATCAGATCCATCAACACGAGGTCGGGACGATCAGCCTTGGCTCGTTCCAGCGCCTCTGCGCCGTCGTTAGCCATCCAAGCAATCGTCACGCCAGGGATCTGCGTCACCACGCGCCGAAGCGCTTCACGCGCCATGGCGAGGTCGTTGACAATTGCGATGCGAAAGGCCACTGGGGGATGTTACCGATGAGGGAGTTCAAACAGGGCGGCACGGGTCACTGCCCCCGATGCAGTGCACGGTCTTGTCAGGGCGTTCCAACCAGTCCGGTGACTGTTGCGATGAAACTTTGATCTTGGAAACTACCCTTGGTCAGGTAGGCATTTGCTCCGGCGTCCATACCAGCTCGGCGATCTTCGTCGCGGTCTTTGTAACTGACCACCGCAATTGGAACATGAGCGAAGCGCGGATCCGAACGGACCAATCGCACCAGTTCGATTCCATTCATGCGCGGCATATCAATATCAGTGACCAGCATGTCAAATCGACCGGCACGGATCTGATTCCAGGCGTCCATGCCGTCGACAGCGACTGCAACGTCGTAGCCCAATCGGCTCAGCAGTTGTCGCTCAACTTCGCGCACGGTGATGGAATCTTCAGCGACCAAGATGCGTTTGGCGACCCGGCGTGGTCCGCTGCTGGCCTCGGAAGCGCCCATACCGATGAAGGTTCCTTCACTGAGTTGCTTACGCAGCGCAGCCAGGGTGTCTTCAACGTCAACAATGAGCGCGGGCGCGCCATCGTCAAGAATGGCAGCAGCGGAGATGTGCGGGATCTTTCCAAGTCGGGCGTCCAGCGTTCGGACCACCAAGTCCTGTTCGCCGAGGAACTTGGTAACTACCAGGCCAACGCGGCCCTGATCATCGCCCAAGATCACCACGCTGGTGGCTTCATCGCGCGGCGTTTCTCCCAGTCCAAAGAGCGTGGCCCCGTCCAGTAGTCCGGTGGCCTCGCCATCAACATCGCACTGCAGCCGACCCTGGATCACCGTGATTGCGCCGCCGCCAACGCGTAGTACTCGTTCGATACGGGCGAGCGGGAATGCGTATGGTTCGCCAGCAACTTCCACCAGTGCTGCGCGCAACACACTCAGCGTGACGGGCAACTGCAGCGCAAAGGTTGTACCTGTGCCCACGCGGCTTTCGATGCGAACGGTTCCCGAAGTGGAAGTCACCATCTGGTGCACCACGTCAAGTCCGACGCCGCGTCCAGAAATCTCCGTGACTTGCTTGGCAGTACTGAATCCAGGTAGGAATAGGAAGTCAAAGAGTTCCCGTTCACTCAGGCGTGCCGCAAGGTCGGCGGTCTGCATTCCGCGTTCAACCACTTTGCGGCGAATGGAGTCGGCTTCAATGCCCTTGCCGTCGTCAGTGACGCGCACCAACAACTGGCCAGCGTGATGTCGGGCCTCAACGACGATGCGTGCTTGCTCAGGCTTGCCAGCGGCCCGGCGCTCTTCTGGCATCTCAAGGCCGTGATCGACCGCATTTCGAATGATGTGATTGAGTGGAGCCTCAAGCCTTGCCAAAATGTCGCGGTCAACCGGGACGTCGGCACCAACAATATCAAAGCGAACATTCTTACCGAGTTGCCGGGCCACATCACGAACCATGCGCGGGAATCCGGAGACGCCCTCACCGAACGGTCGCATGCGGCTACCGATCACTTCGTGATACAGCGCCGTGGATACTTCTTCGGTGCGACGGAAGAAATTCTCAAGGTCAAAGATTCGATCTGCCAACGACGCTTCGGCGCGCCCAACAGCATCGCGCGCGATAGCGATACGTCCCGGATCGCCACGGCGCATGGCTGCCTCCAAGGATTCGCGTGCGCGGGTCAATTCTCCGCGGACGGCCCCGAGTGCGCGACGCAGGGCAGGCGATCGACGGCCTTCAACCATGGACTCGCCGGCGAGCTGCATCATGCGGTCGAGGTTGTCAGCGTTGACGCGAACGGCGCGCGATTCTGGCGCAGCCACTGCAGTGGCGGCAGACGCGGCAGGCATGTCAATGGTGGGAATCGGGCGTTGCACCACGGCGTCCACGCGTCGCGGTGCGGCTGGTGGCGCAACAACTGCACGGGTGTCAGGAGCGACTGGAGTTGCGGCGACTGGAGTTGCGGCAACGGGCGGTGCAGGAGGTTCCACTGGCGCTGCGGCAACAGGTGCTGCCGGAGCAGCTGCAGCTGCTGCAGGAGGAGCTGGCGCCGCAGCGGGCTCCGGCGCTGCTGTCGGAGCGGCGGAGAGTGCAATGGTCAGCGTATTGATCTCGCTGGCGTTCTGCGTACTCCACTCCGGCAGGTCGGACTCCTTCTGTTGCGAAATGCGTTGCAGCAGATCGGTTCCTTCAAGCAGTTGGTCGATGCGGCCGCGAGTGGTCCGCTCCTGACCCTTCTGAATGCGAACCAGCGCATCTTCCATATGGTGAGCGACGGCTACTGCGGCATCAATGCCGACAATACGCGCTGCGCCCTTGATGGAATGTGCAGCACGCATGAGCGGCACGATGATGCCGATGTCATCCGGGGCGCTCTCCAACTTAAGGAGACCGTCACTCAGCGCCGCGCAGTGGGTGTCAACCTCTGCGCGAAACAGTTCGTACATTGAGAATCCGCCAAGATCGCTCATGATGTGGCTCCGCGGAAGATGGAGAAGAGGCTATGAACGTCAAGCACTACGGCTTCACCTTCGTCGATGCGGGCGAGCGCACGCGCGCAACCAGTCTTGGCTGCGGAAACCGTCATTGGTGGCGCGCGAAGTGAGCGTTCGTCAACATCAGTGACGCCCACAATGGAGTCCACTTCAAACGCCCATCGCTCGCGGCCTTGCTCGGCGACTACCAGAATGGAGCGCTCGCGCTTGGCAGGGGCAGGAATTCCCAGAGCGGCCTCAATCGACATGCACAGCAGCAATTCACCGTCATGATTGGAAAGCCCGCGAAAGATCTGGTTACTGCGATGCGGAACACGGTGGATGGTTCCTGCCGGAACAACCTTGGCGGCTTCGCCAGCCATGATGGCAAGAATTTCGCCACCAGCACGCATGGCGAGCAAACTGATGCGTGACCGAGACCGCTCATCCAGCGGTGCAGCCAGCGCAGCGGTGGCGCGGTCCAGGTCTGATTCGGTCAGGGGGCGAGTGAGCAACTGCTCCAATCCCGCGACGGCCGCATTTGCAGGCTTGATTAATGAAAGCGTGCGATCTTCACTCATGATGTTCCCTTTGCGGCGCGGGCTCGATAGCGCTGTGCCAGTGCGGCGTCGCCGCGGCGATCGGCCAAGATTGCCAGATGTAGCAAGGCTTCGACATTTTGTGGATCCAAGTAAACCACCTGCCTCCAAGCGCTTTCGGCACGTATTAAGTCGCCGAGGCCCAAGTGGACGGACCCCATCAACTCCATCAGTGCGAGCGAGCGATCACCGGTGGAGTGAATCCGCTCGGCGATATCGGCGGCCTGCCGCAAGTCCCCGGCATCGGCGGCAGCACGCGCGCTCTGCAGCATCTTCGACTCGGTGGGCTCGTTGGAAGTAACGCTCACCGGAGTGCGAGCTGCCGCAGCGTTGCTGGAAGGTGGTTTGGGCGCTGCCGTGGTCGATGGTCGGGCTGGACTCGTTTGCGTCAGCGGGGCGCGATCGCGGTCTGCCCATCGATCCGTCTGGACTGGCGGGGCCGAGTTCACGGCAGGTGTTGCAGCGCTTCGTCGCGCGAATGCAAATGCGCCTGGTTGTCCGCCTTGCACTGATTCAAATCCACTCTCGAGCCCAAAGAGCGCCGGTCGTTCCGCGTGCCCGAGGTACAGAATGCCATCGGGATGGAGCAGGGCATCAAGCTGTTCACCGATGGCGCGCCGCCCCGTATCGCTCAAATAGATGGCAAGATTTCGGCAAAACACGGCGTCAAAGGAACCGCGTTCCAGCTCGAACAGGGCTGCGGGCGCAGATCCCTCGCGCAAGTCAACACAGGCACGCGCTTCCGGAGCGACGCGAACAGTATTGGGAAGCACCGTCACAAACCGCTCTGCCCAGTTGGGAATCTCACCGCGCGCTGCCATGCGACCAAGGTCGCCGGTCCGTGCGCGTTCCAACGCGTCCGGATTCGGGTCTATGGCCAAGACGTGAATGTCATCCGGATGGACTCCGGCAGCAAGCGCCGTAGCAGCAATCGAGAATGGCTCCGCACCAGTGGCGCACGCTACTGAGAGCGCGCGGACCGGACGGCGTGCCTGGTGCATGAATTGCGTGCGCAACGTTTCGAACGAAGACGGGTACCGAAACAACCACGTCTCTGGCACGGCAATTTGCTCGCGCAGTTTGCCGAATTCAGCGCTCGAGCGCGCCGCCAAGTCGGCGTATGCATCATCACTGGCGATACCAGTGGCACGGCGACGCTCGGACACGATGGAGCGAATAGCCTCGGGCGATGTGAGCGCCGAGTCAAGATGGGCCGCCCGCAGGAGGTCGGCGATTCGCTCCAATGCGCTCATGCGCCGTCCTTGGTAACGAGTGCAGAAGACGGGGCGGATAGTTGCGGATATGCCTCAGCGAGCGCCCGTGCATCAAGCCGTTGTGCGGCTTGGCCCTGGTGCTGCAAGACTGCTCCCAACCACGCCACCGACTGTGTTCCTGCTCCCCAGGCACCGGACTCTTCCAAGTCAGCGGCGTCCTCAATGCGATCGACGGCCATGGCAAAGCGTGCACGGGTTCCTTCGCCGAATCCCGTATCAATGAGCAAGATGCGCGCGCCCAAGGTTCGTTCAACACCAGCAACGCCCGCCAAGAGGTTGGCCGCATCGACCAGCGGCACAAACTCGCCGTGCACATCAATGACGCCAGTAATCCACGACGGCGCACCTGGAACCGGGCGCGCGCGAACCAGTGGGTGCACGGCCTGCACCCATGCCGCATCAACGGCGTAACGGTAATTGGCGACTACAAAGACAAAGGTGCGCATGGGTTCTCGATTCAGGCGCGGAGTTGGAAGGCGGCGATGGCGGTCTTGAGCATGCCAATGGAACGCTGCAGGATGTCGGACGCGCGGCCGAATTCCTTGACCGCGTCGCCAGATGCCTTGGCGTTGCTGGTCAGCGTGGTCATTGCTTCAGAGATTTGCGTCGCGCCCGATGACTGACTGCGCATACCTTCGCGCACAGTGCCAAAGCTGCGGCTTGATTCATCAACACTACCGATGATGTCGGACATGCTGCGCCCGATGGTTCGCACGTCAGTCACATTGCGTCGGACTTGCTCACTGAAGCGGTCCATTTCCATGACTCCGCTGGAGACCGCGCCTTGCATCTCTTTGACCATGCGCTCAATATCAAGGGTGGCTTGTCCGGTCTGATCGGCAAGACGTCTGATTTCCCGGGCAACCACCAAGAATCCGCGGCCGTACTCGCCGGCCTTCTCTGCCTCGATCGCTGCGTTCACGGAAAGTAGGTTGGTCTGCTCAGCAACCTTGGTGATCGTGGTGACGACCCCGCCGATGTTCACTGCCTTCTCATTGATGGCGGCCAGTCGATCGGCCACGCCAACAGTGGCATGGTCGAGCGATTGCATGGCGCCCTCCATGGTCTCCAATTGCACGCGACCGTCTTGTGCCAATTTGGAGGTTGAGGTAGCGACATCGTTCACGTGATCCATTTCACGAGCAAGTTCCTGCCCGGTGGCGTTGATTTGTCGAACCGCTGCCGCAATCTCAGCGCTGGTTGCACCGAAGGAGCTCACTACTTCGTCCTGCTGTCGTGCCGTGCCCGAGAGCTCAGTCGCTGTACTGCTGAGTTCGACGCTCGCTTCACGCACCTGGCCGACCAGTGAGTTGAGATCATCGGTCATGCTGTCGAGTGCGCGGAAGAGGTCGCCGGTTTCATCTGCACGGGTGTTATTGGTGGACAGTCGAGTCAAGTCACCCGCGGCCACTTGTTCGGCGGCCTTGGCAGCAAGATCAATGCGTTGTGCTTGACGCCGTGATGGGAAGTAGATGACTGTCGCCATGATCACCAGTCCCAGAGATGCCATTCCTGCGCCTCGGTAGGCGCTGTTGATGAGCGGACCGGTTACTGCACTCTCCGACTTGGCTACCACCGCCATCCATCCACCCGCTGCAATCGGTGCTGCCGCAAAGTAGGACTTGCCGCTCGCCACTGGGTCGAGCAGTGCATCAGAGGTTCCAGCTGCGTATTCCGCGATGATCTTCTTCAGGTTGGCGCCTTGCGGCGTTTCATCAATGGCCTTGGTGCGCCACGACTCTGGATTCGAAGCAAACGTTCGCTGCGTACCGTTTGACGCCACCACGAGTTTGCTCTTCGCGGAAACAATGTAGATATCAAGGTGTAGTTCGGCAGACAGTTGATCGATCTCGACCTGTAGGTCTGCGAGCGCTCGGTCGGCAGTGACTGCGCCTTGGAACTTCCCATCAATAATGATTGCGCAGGCGTGCTCCACCATAGCCTTGCCGTCGAAGTCATATGGCTCGGTCATCATTGGACGAGCATCGCGGCGGCGCTCCCAATTTTCCTTCGGCCCTAGGTAGAACAGACTGTCTTCCATCCCCGTATTCTTCTTGAAGGCGATGCGGTCATTGCTGCGCCAGTCGCGGAACCAGTAGGGCACAAAGCGGCCGGCTTGTTCCGAGCCATTTGCAGGTAGGGCGCCAACATCCTTGCCATCGGCATTGGGCTCGTAGGCCAGACTCATGCCGGTAATCCCAGGATTGGATTCGAGCGCCGCGCGCAAGGCGCTGGCCGAAAGCTCACGCTGGCCAAAGAGTCCGGCGCGTTGTGTCGAAGCCAGCATTTCGGCAGCAAGCAGGCCTTCGCGATTGAGGGCGTCGATGTTGCTGGCAACCGTCGCAGCGCCGTCCTGGATCGTCTCGCGCTCGGTTTCGAGCGTCAAGTCATAGTTGCGCTGCAGTCCGAGTGTCACCACGGTGCCAAGCACCAAGGCCGCTGGCACGATGGTGGTGAGGACCATTTGCCCCAGAAGACTCTTGAAAAACGGACGTCGTGATTCGCTTTTTGCCATATTCAGGGAGTCTACCCTGATATCAGATGTTGATTAGTCGCCCATGTGTGCCACCCGGACGGATCGGATCTCGTCGAGGCGCGCAAAGAAGATGTCGACCAATTCCGGGTCAAAGTGGCGCCCGCTCTCGTCGCGGATGTGTTTGAGCACCTGCTCTTCGCTCCACGGCTCCTTGTAGGAACGCCGACTCAACAGTGCGTCCACAACATCGGCGAGGCCCACAATCCGAGCGAACAGGGGAATGTCTTCGCCGCGCTTTCCAGCCAAGCGCGTGAGCCCGGTGGCGGGGTCAATGGTCGGTCGGCCATCAAGTTCCACGTAGCCGGGGTATCCCGTGCCATCCCAGCGCTCATGATGATTGAGTACAACCTCTTGCGCGGTTTCGTCAAACTGTGTTGGACTATCAACAAAGAGTTGCGCGCCGATCACGGTGTGTTGCTGCATCTGCCGCATCTCGTCAGGTGTAAATCGGCGGGTGCTCTTGAGTAGAGTATCGCTGATACCGATCTTTCCGACATCGTGAAGTTTGGCAGCAATACGAAGTCGGTCGCGTTGCCGTTCGAAGCCCGGCCCTTCAAACCCGCGCCGACGTGCCCATTCATCAAAGATGACTTGTGAATACGCCGCAACGCGTTCGATGTGTGCCATCGTTTCGCCTGGGTCACGCGCCTCGGCCATACGGATCATGCGCAGGATGACGGTTTCGGTCAGTCGTGCGCGTTCCATGACGACGGTTGCCATCGAGGCAAAATGTGCCACGATGTGTTCATCTTCGACGCTGAATGGCAGAGGCACTTCAGGTGAATCGCCGACGGATTTCAGAAATTGCAGTACCCCAAGCACCTGGTCGGATGAATTGCGCAGTGGCATGGCAATCACTGATCGGGTGCGGTATCCGCTGATTGCGTCGTAACTTTGATCGAAGCGGTACGGCGTGGATTCGTCGAGTTGGTACGCATCGACAACGTTGACAAGTTCGCAACTCATGGCGCACCATCCTGCAATGGAACGAGCGCTCACTGGAACCATCATATTGCTGAAGCGAGTTTTGGAGTGGCGCCCCGGTTGTTCTAGCAGGTCGTTCTGGCTGAATGCAAACCGCAGCGCGTCGCCTTCGCGTAAGTAGATCGTTCCAGCGTCGGCCCCAACCAGTGCTCGTGCCTCGGTAAGTATCCGTTCCATCAGCAAGTGATAGTCATGAATACGACTGAGTTCCACGCCAAGACGGGTGAGGGATTCTACCTTGCCGCGCCACACCGCAGCGTCAATTCCACCGGCCTTGCCATCCTTCCCAGCGCGCCGTGCTTCCTCAGTATCGCGCACCGCGTCGCGGAGTTGCCGTTGCAAGCGTCCGATCGCTGAAATGGAATCATTGTGCTCGGCGCGAACGATGAAGCTCTCCGAATGCGTTTTGATTCTGGCGCGTAGTTCAATTGGGTCGGGGAGTTTCTCTACATAGTCCGCCGCGCCTGCATCAAAGACGGCGGCGCGCAATTGGGTGTCGCCATGTCCGCCCAGAACGATCACTGGAACGGACAGTGTCTCTGGCCGTCGGCGCAGGCGGCGCAGTAAATCGAGGGCGGGAGTGCGTCCGCGCAGATCGAGATCAAGCAGCACCACCGTCGGGTGAATTTCCAGCGCTTCAATCTCTGCATCGCCGATCGACTGCGACGCGTGCAGCACAATGCTTCGGTCCGTAGAAAGCATCGCGCGGACGCGACTGGTCAGCGTCTCATCCGAAGTGACAAGGAGAACGATTGCTGCAGGGGGCGGAAGGGCGGAGCGTGGCGGTTCGAAAGACATCATGAAGGTCAATTAGGCTACCCGCGGCGGGGCCATTCGCACGAAGCCTTCGATGGCTTCATACTCAGCGAGTCCAAGACGATCGTAGGCAACCGCCGTGGCACGGTTGCGATCTTCGGCGCGCTGCCAGAATTCACGGGTATCGCTCGCGCCTGGAAAGACTGGTGTGTCTTTTTGGCTTTCGTGCTTGAATATCGCAAATCGCTTGCGAACCACTTCGTCAGGCGACAGTGGAACGGCCATCTCAATCTCTTCCGGCGCCCACTCTTGCCAAGCGCCGCGATACAGCCAGGTTTCGCATGCGTCAAGCCAGGCGCGCTCCTTGGGTTCAGTACGCAAGACGGCCAGCGCCTGCACAACGGCCGCCAAGCAGGTGCGATGCGTGCCATGCGGATCACTCAGATCGCCCGCTGCGTAAATCTGGTGCGGCTGTACGGCCCGAAGTAGTTCGCAGGTGATGCGCAGGTCATCCGCACCCAGTGGATTCTTTCGAACGCGGCCCGTCTCATAGAACGGTAGGTCAAGAAAGTGAATGTGCTCTGGGCGAACACCGCTCCATCGTGCGCCGGCACGCGCCTCGCTGCGGCGGATCAATGCCTTTACTCGTTGCAATTCCACAGTGTCCACTTCGCCCGGCTTCTTGGTGGCAACAAATGTTTCGATGTTGGCTTCCAGGCGTTCCGTGAACTCACGACCGAGTTGCGGAAATGCTCCGGCGAACTCCCGCAAGAAATCCAGATGCCGCAATGCGCTGTCGTCCCAGACCGCGATGTTGCCGGACGTTTGATATGCAACATGCACTTCATGACCCTGGTCGCACAAGCGGATGAATGTTCCGCCCATAGAGATGACGTCGTCATCAGGGTGCGGACTGAATACCACCACGCGTTTGGGGAATGCGGAATTGGCATCGTCCGGCTTACCGCCCGGCCAGCCGGTGATGGTTCGTTGCAACGCGCGAAACACTTCGATATTGATGTCGTACGCATCGCCCCGGCTGGCAAGGAGCGGCTGCAGGCCGTGTTCGTTGTAATCCTCTTCCACCAATTTCAGCACGGGCTTTCCAAGCGTACGTGCGAGCCAGATCACCGCGCGTTTGGTTGTGGCGGCGTCCCACGAAAGACCAAAGTCCTCAACGGGTCCAAGCAACCACGGCGTACTGAAGCGCGTCAATGCGGCGCTGGAAGCGGGATCAAGTACGAATCGAGCGTTGGCATGCTCTTGCAGGAAACTAGCAGCAACTGAGGGCGAAACTGCGCCTTCAACTGCTTCGCGAACAATGGCAGCCTTGTGTTCGCCAAACGCCATCAACAGCACTCGACGTGCGTCAAGAATGGTGCCGACGCCCATGGTGATGGCGCGTCGGGGGACATTGCGTTCGCCGAAGAAATCGCTCGCCGCATCCATGCGAGTGACACGGTCAAGGGTGATGAGCCGCGTGCGACTGTCGCGTGGCGATCCGGGTTCATTGAATCCGACATGTCCGGTGCGCCCAATGCCCAGAATCTGTAGATCGATACCGCCCGCGTTCCGTATGGCAAGTTCATAGCCAGTGCAAAAGTTTGCTACCTGATCTTGCGCAGATGTCCCATCCGGAATGTGAATGTTGGCCGGATCGATATCGATGTGTTCAAAGAGATGCTCTTGCATGAAGCGTCGGTAGCTCTGCAACTCTTCCGGACGCATCGGCCAGTACTCATCAAGATTGAAAGTGACTGCATTCTTGAACGAGAGTGCCTCTTCGCGGTGCATGCGTACCAGTTCGTCGTACACGCCTTGTGGTGTCGATCCGGTGGCCAATCCCAGCACGGCCATCCGTCCCTGCGCGGCGCGTTCGCGGAGCAACGCGGCGATCTCTGCAGCCACGGCGCGACTGGCGGCACTGCTGGTGGGATGAACGCTGACTGGTATGCGTTCGCGGCCGGTATGAGCCCGGTCCATGTCGCTACTCAGCGGGTTTGAGGCGTTTGCATCCTTGGCCGACGAGTCCATGTGAGCCATGAACGCAGCGTACATAGACAGAAGGCAGAAACGACGCCGCCATGGCGCCGCTTCGCTTCGTACCTCGCAAATGGCCCCGGTGGGACTTGAACCCACACACCGCTTGCGCGGCTGCGGATTTTAAGTCCGCTGCGTCTGCCGATTCCGCCACAGGGCCCGTGGGGCACATAGTAGATACTTGCGCAGTCACATGGGCTCGCAAATCGCCCGTGATTTAGTGCCGCGAATCGCTGCTCTTCTCATGGTGACCGCCGAACGCATAGCGCATGGCGCTGAGGATCTTGTTGCCGTACTCGGCGTTGCCGCGACTATCAAAGCGGCTGAAAAGCGAGGCGGTAATGACATGGGCTGGAACGCCTTCTTCCACTGCCGCGATCGTGGTCCAGCGACCTTCGCCGGAATCGCTGACGCGACCGCCAAACTTATCAAGCTTGGGATCTTCGGCGAGCGCCGTTGCGGTGAGGTCAAGCAGCCAACTTGAAACAACGCTGCCGCGCCGCCACAGTTCAGCCACTCGGCCAATGTCGATGTCATATTGATACGCCTCGGGATCGCGCAGTGGCGTGGTCTCGGCGTCCATGACCACCTTGTCCTTGCCCATATTGGCGTGGCGCAAGATGTTGAACCCTTCGGCGTACGCAGCCATGAGCGCGTACTCAATGCCGTTGTGAACCATCTTTACAAAGTGGCCAGCACCAACGGGGCCGCAGTGCAAATATCCGATATCGCTGGTGTCTCCAGCGCCGCCACGTCCGGCAGTCACTGGAATGCTTCCAGTGCCCGGCGCAAGCGTGCGGAACACGGAATCAAGGCGCGCAACGGCCGCATCCGGGCCGCCGATCATCAAGCAGTAGCCGCGTTCAAGACCCCACACGCCACCGGAAACGCCGCAATCCACGTAGTCGATGCCCTTGGCGGACAGTGCCTTGGCGCGTCGCAGGTCATCACGGTAGTAACTGTTTCCGCCGTCAATGATGGTGTCGCCGGGTGAAAGGAGCGGCACGAGTTCATCGATCATTTCGTCCACGACGCCTGCAGGCAGCATCAGCCAGATGTGACGAGGCGTTTGCAACTTCTTGACGAGGTCGGCGGTGGAGGTGGCTGCAACACCGCCCTCGGCGGCGATTTCGCGAATCGGTTCCGGCTCGCGGTTCCATCCCACCACGGAGTGCCCGTTACGAAGTAGCCGCTTGCCCATGTTGGCGCCCATACGTCCGAGTCCGATCAGTCCAAGCTGCATGCTGTTCCTTCCGAGGGGTGGTGTTGTCGCCGCGCGGCGTGAGGGCAAACGGGGATCGAGACTGTAGTTGACGGGCGAAGGGGAGTACGGCGCCTAGTGCAGATGGTGTGACTCAAGCAGCTGTACGAGCCATGCTGCGAATGCATGCTTGGGCATCGTGCTGCCGGGGGTGGCTGATTGGCCGTCAGCGAAGAAGACCGTGGCATCGACATCCAGTGAATTCATGGTTGCCAATGGATTGGCGACAATGGCGTTCGCACGCTTGCGCTGGAGTTTGGCGACGGCAGAGCGTGCCAAGTCTTCTGGACGCTCAAGCGCAAAGCCAACGACGTATTGGTCCGCGCGTCGGTCGGCGGCCAAACCGGCAAGGATGTCCTCGGTTGGCTCCAGTGCCAGGGTGATCGGGCCGCCCTCGCGGCGCATCTTGCCCGGCAAGCGTGCGGCGGGGCGATAGTCGGCCACCGCGGCCGCCATCACCAACACGTCGTGCATGGGCCATTCCGCCCGCAGCACGGATAACAAGTCGGCCGCGGTCACAAATTGTCGATCTCCGCAGTCAGGAACCGCCGGCACGCCCGGTCCGCGGACCACCGTCACCGGATACCCGCGTGCCTGAAATGCTGCTGCAATCGCGGTTCCCATCAGCCCGCTGGAGCGATTCCCGATGTATCGAACATCGTCGATCGGTTCATGTGTCGGACCGGTCGCCACCAATATGCGCAGTCGGCGAGCGCCGCCGGAGCGGACCGCTGCAGCCCGATCGGGCAGGGGGTTTCTTGGTTCAGCGTCCATATTCTCGGTCGTAAGCATTGCGTAGATGCTGCGTAGGCCGCATACTACGGAACCTTCTGCCGCTCCGGATGACCCGGACCGGCATGTGGGGGGTCAGGTGCAACTGCTGCGCCCGCCCGGTACGAAGATACGGTGTTCTCGTTGCACGCCCCACCGCGGGGCGATCGGCAGCGAGGGTTCGGTCCGTCAGGAGGTTCCGTTGGCACGTAAGCCCCGTCAGAAACTCGGCGAGATCCTCGTTGGTCTTGGAGTCGTCACCCTTACTCAGGTTGACGAGGCATTCGCTGCCGCGCGCGCGCGTGGCATGCGGCTTGGTGAAATCCTGGTGGAGACCAACGCCTGCAAGGAAGAAGACATTGCCAAGGCGCTGGCGCAGCAATTTAGCGTTGATTTCATCAACCTGGATGTTGTTTCGGACATGAACAAGATCGACAAGGGGCGCATCCCCTCTGACTTGATCAAGAAATTCTTAGTCCTGCCTTTGGCGGGCAGTGGCAAATTGCGCCTGATCATCCATGACCCCATGGACATCGACACGCTGGAAATGTTGCGCTTTCGAGTGGGCGAATTTGAGCAGGCCGGCATCGCTTCCAAGCGGCAGATCACTTCGTACATCAACGGCGGCGCGAAGGCAGAAGGCCCGCCGCGAAAGCAGATAGCCGGCGACTCAATGGACAAGTCCGTTGATAAGTCCGTTGATAAGTCAATGGATAAGTCCATTGACCGCAGCGCCAAATCGATTGATATTGATGACGAAGGTCCAATGCGCAAAATGGTTGCGCGCATCATTGTTGATGCCGTGAATGGTCGCGCGTCAGACATTCATATCGAACCGGCGGAGGGGCACATCATGCTCCGCTACCGCATCGACGGTGTGTGTGTGGAGATTGAGAAGCTGCCGAAGAATCTGCAGAATGCAATCCTTTCCACCATCAAGCTGATGGCAGGCGTGAACATCGCCGAGCGTCGCATTCCGCAGGACGGTCGCATCAAGTTCCCGGTTCCTGAGATTGATCAGATGGGTGACCCGGTCTATAAGGACGGTCAGCCGGTCCTCAATCCGATTGACTTCCGCGTCAGTACGTGCCCCGCGTTCTACGGTGAAAGCGTGGTCTTGCGAATCTTGCGCCCGGACAGCGTGCGCATCGGTCTCTTGAATCTTGGCTTTGAGCAAGACTCACTGGATGTCTTCAACAAGATCATTCGCCGCCCGAACGGAATCTTCTTGGTCACTGGTCCGACCGGTTCCGGTAAGACCACCACGCTGTATTCGGCGCTGGCCATTCTCAATACGCCGGACCGCAAGATCATCACCGCTGAAGATCCCGTTGAGTACAACTTCAACGGCATCAATCAGGTGCAGATCCGCGAACAGATCGGTCTCACCTTCGGCATCGTGCTCAAGAGCATGTTGCGTCAGGCACCGAACATCATCCTGATCGGTGAAATTCGAGATCGCGAAGTTGCAGACATTGCCATTCAGGCGGCTCTCACTGGTCACTTGGTGTTTAGCACGCTGCACACCAACGATGCTCCCAGCGCCATCACCCGATTGGTGGACATGGGTGTCAAGCCGTTCTTGGTAGCAAGTTCCATCCAAGCGGTGCTCGCGCAGCGCCTGGGGCGCGTCTTGTGCCCGATGTGCAAGATGCTTGACGATGCTCCGGATCCGAAGTTCCTCAAGCTTGTGGACATTGCTCCAGAAGAAGCGATGGGCAAAGTCATGAAGGCAGTGGGTTGCCCCAACTGCAAGGGCACCGGCTACCGCGGTCGTAAGGCGATCTTTGAAATGATGATTATGAACAGCGAAATCCGCGAGTTGGCGTTCCAACGAGCGGGCGTCTCTAAGTTGCGCGCGGCGGCTGTTCGTGGCGGCATGCGCAGTCTGCTTGGCGATGGTCGCATCAAGATTCTGAAGGGCGTCACCACTCCTGACGAAGTGGCCAAGTACGCACAGATTGAAGGCTTTGACCCAAGCGAGGTTACTAAGCGCTAACGCGCACTTTGAGTTGATTTTCACTCCCCACATCGAGCAGAGACACCACTATGTCCAGTTCTGAAACCGAAGTATCCGAGAACGTCAAGCCCACCCTGCAGATGGACCGCCTGCTTGACGTGGTTGTCAAGCAAGACGCCAGCGATCTGCATCTTTCCTGCGGTCGTCCACCCACCATCCGCCTCAGCGGTCGCCTGCGCAACTTGGCTACCAAGACGCTTGAGCCCGAGGACATGATGCAGCTCATGAAGAGCGTGACTCCGGAAAAGAACCAGCAGGAACTGCAGGAGATGGGCGGAACGGACTTCGGCTTTGCGTTCGGCACCGCCGCTCGTTTCCGTGTGTCGGTGTTCAAGCAGAAGGGCGTCATCAGCATGGTGCTGCGCCAGATCCCCAACCGCTTGCTGACCTTTGATCAGATCGGTCTGCCGGAGATTTGCAAGGACCTGATTCGTCGTCCCCGTGGACTCTTTGTAGTCACTGGGCCAACCGGCTCCGGTAAGACCACATCGCTGGCCACCATGATTGACTACATCAATACCAACTGGGAACGTCACATTGTGACGGTTGAGGACCCGGTCGAGTATTACCACAACCACAAGAAGTCAGTGGTGAATCAGCGCGAGCTCGGGATTGACGTTCCGACGTTCTCTGAAGCACTTCGACGCGTGTTGCGTCAGGACCCAGACGTGATCCTGGTCGGTGAAATGCGTGACCTGGAAACCATTGAAGCCGCCATCCGCGCCGCCGAAACGGGTCACTTGGTGTTCGCCACTCTGCACACCACCGGTGCGGCAGGAACCATCAACCGAATCATCGACGCCTTCCCAACCAATCAGCAGGAGCAGGTGCGTGTGCAGCTCTCCACGTCATTGATCGCCGTCATCAGCCAGGTGTTGTGCCCGCGCGTGGATAAGCCGGGTCGAGTGGCAGGTTATGAGTTCTTGGTGGTCACGCCCGCCATCTCCAACTTGATCCGCGAGAACAAGACCTTCCGCATCGACTCCGCCATTCAGACTGGTAAGAAGTTCGGCATGCAGCTCCTGGATGACCACCTGTGGAGCCTATATTCCAAGGGCATGATCTCCGCCGAGGAGATGATCGATAAGTGCCGTAATCCGGGCGATATGACGGAGAAGGTGCATCGCGCCGGCGGCAACGTCGGTCGTGCCGAGCTTGACGAGACCCACGAGGCCAACTAACCGAAGGGGGCGAGCAATTTCGGCGCCATCGCGCCGCACGTCGCCGAACCCCAGTATCAGTTTGCAGGTGGCACCTCAAATTCATGTGCCAACAACCCGAAAATCGCTCCATACCATGCCATCTCTTCGTCTCTTGCGTCCGTATTTCTTAGGGACGCGACGAGCCTCCTCCTGACGGTGCTTGAAGGAAATCGAATATGCCAGAACCAAGTGTCCTGACTCCCGTACCCGTTTCCGAGCTGAAGCAGCGCCGCTTTGGGCGCGTCCTCACCAAGATGGGGAAGGCCACGCGTGATGATGTTCAGCTGGGGTTAACGGCCCAGCAGACCACCCACAAGGGCAAGAAGCTTGGCGTCATCATGATCGAGCTGGGCAAAGTCAGCGCCCTGGATGTTGAAGTGGGGCTGGCCGGACAGTTTGGACTTGAATACGTGGACCTGGGCGACCTGGAGATCCCCAAGGAAGTGATCGCCGCGCTTCAGCCTGCCACCGCCAACAGTTACAAGGTGGTGCCGATTGCGTTCGACCCGGCGACGCGGTCGCTGACTATCGCGATGAAGAACCGCGATAACTACCGCGCGGTGGATGACCTGAAGAACGTGATGGGCTTTTCCGAGGTCAAGAGCGTCATTGCCTCCGCTGAGCAAATTGAAGCCGCAGTTGCCAAGTACTACGGTGGTAAGTCGATGGCTGACGCCGGTCGGCGCATTCTTGCTGAGCAGGATTCGGCGGCGGTGAAGGCTGCCGCTGGTCGATCAAACGCCAGTATTGACTTGACCACGCTCGGCGATGCCATGAGCGACAACAAGGTGGTTGAACTGCTCAACCATCTTCTCATGCAGGCCATCGCCGACAAGGCCAGTGACATTCACATGGAGCCCTTTGAGTCGGAGTTCAAGGTGCGCTACCGCATTGACGGTGTGCTCTATGAAATGCTTCCGGTGCCCAAGCCGCTGGCGATGCCACTGGTGAGCCGCGTGAAGGTCTTGGCCAAGCTGAACATTTCTGAACGCCGCTTGCCGCAGGACGGTCGCGTGGAAATGAGCCTTGATTCCGGTCCCGTTGACTTGCGCGTCGCTGTGCTTCCAACCATGTTCGGTGAGAGCGTGGTGCTGCGTGTACTTGACCGCTCCAACGTTCAGCTTTCGCTGGACCGCATCGGTCTGCGCGATGACGACCTTGAGAAGCTGCGCACGCTCATCAATAAGCCGAACGGCATTGTCATCGTCACTGGTCCGACCGGTTCCGGCAAGACCACCTCGCTGTACGCCGCTCTGAATGAGCTGAATGACATTGAGACCAAGATCCTCACCGCTGAAGATCCGGTGGAATATGACATTGAAGGACTGATTCAGTGCCAAGTGAACGTCGATCAAGAACTCACCTTCGCTCGGCTCTTGCGTAGTTTCCTGCGTCAAGATCCGGACATCATCCTGGTCGGCGAAGTGCGTGACCTGGAGACGGCGCAGATCTCCATTCAGGCAGCGCTCACCGGTCACTTGGTATTCACCACGCTGCATACCAATGATGCGCCGTCCAGTATCGCGCGTCTCTTGGACCTTGGCGTGGAGAGCTTCCTGCTCACCGCAACCTTGGAGGCGATTGTGGCGCAGCGTCTGGCGCGTCGCATCTGCACCAACTGCAAGGAAGAGTTCATCCCCAGCGAAGAGCAACTCATGGAACTTGCCATGCGTCCGCAAGATGTCGGTGGGCGAACCTTCTTCCGTGGCAAAGGCTGCGAGCGCTGCAACAAGAGTGGCTACAAGGGACGTCTGGCGCTCTTTGAAATCATGGTGATGACCGATCCGCTGCGCGAATTGATCATGAGCCAAGCCAGCACATCGGTGCTCGGTCACGAATGTCGCCGCCACGGAATGCGAACCCTGCGCGAGTGCGGTCTTCTTTCTATCTACGACGGTCAAACAACCATTGATGAGGTTGTCCGCGAAACGCTGAGCGAGGAATAACTGAGCCATGGCCACCTATGCATATGAGGCGATGAACGCCTCTGGAAAACCTCAGAAGGGCACCATCGACGCTTCCAGTAGCGACGATGCGATTCAGAAGCTCCGTGGCGATGGGCTGTACCCCACCGACGTGCGCGAGCAGAAGGGTGGCAGTGCGGCCAAGCCGAACGTCGCTGCCGCTACCAAGAAAAAGAAGAAGAAGGGCGGCGGCCTGAACCTGTCGTTCGGTGGCGTTCCGCTGAAGCGCATGTGCTTGTTCACTCGCCAACTTTCCACGCTGCAGGACGCAGGTCTTCCGCTGCTTCGCTCCTTGCAGATCTTGGAGAGCCAGCAGAAGGCCGGCAAGCTAAAGAGCATTCTGGAGACCGTGTGCGAAGATGTTCAGGGTGGTAACACGCTGAGTGACGCCTTTGCCCGTCACCCCAAGGCATTCGATCGCCTCTACACCAAGATGGTGAAGGCTGGCGAGATCGGAGGCGTGTTGGACGTCATCTTGCAGCGCCTTGCTGACTTCATGGAAAAGGGCCAGCGCCTGCGCCGTCGTATCAAGGGCGCACTGATCTATCCAGTGGTGGTCATTGGTATTGCCGTGGCGATCGTCACCGGCATCATGTATTTCGTGATCCCGAAGTTCCAGGAGATCTTCAACGACTTCAACGTCAAGCTTCCAGCACTGACGCTGTGGCTTGTTGCTGCCAGTAAGTGGATCGCCGGTACCGCCAGCCCGGACCAGCGAGTGCCCGGGGTGGCGTGGATCATTGTGTCCCCGTTCTTGTTGTTCTTCCTGCTCAAGGTGATCAGAAAGACCGAGTTTGGGCGAGCGGCCTTTGACTGGATCATTTTGAAGATCCCCGTCATTGGAACGCTGGTGGAGAAGACCACCGTGGCGCGCTTCACCAGAACACTTGGAACGCTGGTTGCCGCCGGTGTTCCCATCTTGGAAGCGATCACCATTACCAAGGAAACCTCCGGAAACTGGGTATTTGAGAAGGCGCTCGGCAGCGTCCATGACAGCATCAAGGAAGGCGAAACATTCGCTGGTCCGTTGCGCAAG
>JBIKZY010000150.1:0-5367 GCA_044354475.1 Phycisphaerales bacterium | reverse complement strand
CGCCCAAGACGCGCAGGCCACCGACGAGCACGGTCATCTCTGGTGGGGTGAGCGTCAGCAGGGACGCCTTGTCGACCAGCAGGTATTCAGCTGGCGCTGCATTTTCCGCACCAACATAATTGCGGAAGCCGTCTGCGGTTGGCTCAAGCACTGCGAACGAATGCGCATCGGTTTGATCTTGCGATGCATCCGTCCGGCCTGCAGCAAACGGAACCGTCACTGCAACGCCAGCAGCCTTCGCGGCATGCTCAACAGCTGCGCATCCAGCAAGCACAATGAGATCCGCAATGGAAATCTGCTTCTTGCTAGCCGCATGTGCCGCGTTGAATTCACTGCGAATCGCTTCGAGCGCCTTCAGAACTTTGGCGAGTTCCGCAGGATTGTTGACCGCCCAATCCTTCTGCGGCGCAAGACGAATGCGCGCGCCGTTGGCGCCGCCACGCTTGTCGGTGCCGCGGAAGGTGGACGCCGAGGCCCACGCGGTGGACACCAACTGTGCAACGGAGAGACCTGCGCCAAGCACCTTGGCCTTGAGCGCGGCAACATCCTGCGCATTCACCAACTCGTGCGTGACTGCCGGCACTGGATCTTGCCAAATGAGGACTTCCTTCGGAACCAGCGGCCCAAGGTAACGAGCAACCGGACCCATGTCACGGTGTGTCAACTTGAACCACGCGCGGGCAAAGGCATCCGCAAATTGCTCGGGGTTCTTCAGGAACCGGCGCGAA
This sequence comes from Phycisphaerales bacterium, assembly GCA_044354475.1. Taxonomy (GTDB): domain Bacteria; phylum Planctomycetota; class Phycisphaerae; order Phycisphaerales; family SM1A02; genus UBA966. Next base: position 4,639 of record JBIKZY010000150.1, on the reverse strand, counting down.
ATCGGCTCGTAGTTTGGATCCATACGCATCGCCAGATCCGTGGTCAGCATCACCGGCGCGTGGCGCTTCGTAGCGTGGTGCGCATCCGGTACGGTGGTGGCTGCAGATTCATCGGTGGGGATCCACTGATGCGCACCGGCTGGACTCTTGGTGAGTTTCCATTCGTAGCCGAACAGGGTTTCGAAATAGCTGTTGTCCCACGTGGTGGGCGTTGCCGTCCATGCGCCCTCAAGGCCGCTGGAAATAGTGTCGCCAGCATTGCCGGTTCCAAAGCTGTTCTTCCAGCCGAGGCCCATCTGTTGCAGCGGTGCTGCTTCTGGTTCTGGTCCGACAAACTTGCTTGGATCAGCTGCGCCGTGCGTCTTGCCGAAGGTGTGACCGCCGGCGATGAGCGCAACGGTTTCTTCGTCGTTCATGGCCATGCGTGCAAAGGTTTCGCGGATGTCGCGCGCGGAGGCCACCGGATCGGGTTTGCCGTTCGGACCTTCGGGGTTCACATAGATGAGGCCCATCTGCACGGCGGCGAGTGGGTTATCCAATTCGCGGTCGCCGGTGTAGCGCTCGTCGGCCAGCCACTTGCGTTCGCCACCCCAGTAGGTGGTGTCTGGCTCCCACACATCAGCGCGTCCGCCGCCGAAGCCGAAGGTCTTGAATCCCATCGACTCGAGTGCCACGTTGCCAGTGAGGAGGAAGAGGTCCGCCCACGAGATGCTCTTGCCGTACTTCTGCTTGACGGGCCACAGCAGGCGACGGGCTTTGTCCAGGTTGACGTTGTCGGGCCAACTGTTGAGCGGCGCGAACCGCTGCATGCCTGCGCCGCCTCCGCCGCGTCCGTCACGGATGCGGTACGTGCCAGCGCTGTGCCACGCCATACGAATGAAGAACGGACCATAGTGACCGTAGTCGGCGGGCCACCAAGGTTGCGAGTCAGTCATCAGCACGCGGAGGTCCGCGCACAAGGCATGCAGATCAAGCGACTTGAACTCCTTGGCGTAGTCGAAGGCCGGGCCCATGGGGTCAGCCATCGGGGAGTTCCGTTGCAGCACCGTGATGTCAAGTTGATTGGGCCACCACGCACGGTTGGTGGTGGTGTCGTCGGCTGGGCGAGAGTTTGCTGCAATGAAGGGGCACTTACTTGGAGTAGCGGTCGTCATGGTTATCTTTCTATCAGTTGCAGGGGCGATCGAATGGAGAAGGGTAGTCCGTTGGCCGGGAACTTTCCAACCGTGATTCGGCGATCGGACTGCTTTGTATGGGTGATATGACACAGGGCCCAACCAGACGGTTGGGCCCTGTGTTTAAATCTTCAATGGCGGCTGACGAACAACGGTTCAGCCTGTCGGCCAATTACTTCTTGGCTGGTGGCAAGATAACGGTGTCAATGATGTGAATGACGCCGTTACTTGTCTTGACATCGGCGGCAATGACGGTTGCTGAATCGTTCAGCATGACCTTGCCATCCTTGATGGTGATCTTGACCATCTCACCTTCAACGGTCTTGACTTCCTTCAACTTCATCACGTCTGCTGCACCAACATTACCTGCTGCAACGTGGTAGGTGAGAATCTTGGCGAGTGCCTTTGGATCCTTCTTGAGGGCTGCAACAGTTTCCGCTGGGAGCTTTGCAAATGCCTCATCGGTTGGTGCGAACACGGTGAACGGGCCTGGGCCGTTGAGGGTGTCAACCAAGTCGGCGATGACGAGCAGTTCGACCAGGGTCTTGAACTTGCCAGCGTCTTGCGCGGTCTTCACGATGTTGGCTGGCGCCTTGGCGGCTGGTGCCTGCGGGGCCTTGGTGTCAGCCTGTGGGGCTGCAATGGCGAAGGCGGTGGAGAGCGAGAGGACGGTGGCGGTGATGCAGATCTTGCAGAACATGGGGGTAACTTTCTGTGAAATTGTCCGAGAACCCGATCGCGCTGCGCGCGTGGACGGAATGGAAGTCCGTCCCCCGGCTTCGCCCGTCAGCCGCCTTCGGTTTCGCTGTTTCAGCAAAATTTGAAATACGCAACGCCCCTGGAACGGGTGTACCGGGAGGAACGGGAGCAATTTCCGAGCCCCGGGCGTGCAGATCCCGCAAAGTCAGTTCCGCGCCACAAAATGGTCCGGGAGGAACGGGAGCAATTTAATTTAGGGGCAGGCGCCCCATTGGCCCAGAAGTAGGCCCAAGTCGCTGCCGCTGACCACTTGGTCACCGTCAAGATCGGCAATGCAGCCCTTCGGCGCACATGGCCCCCATTGACCCAGCAGCAAGCCAAGATCCGCGCCACTGACAATTCGGTCCTGATCCAAGTCCCCAATGCACGCTGCTGATGGGAACTCAATAAGCAACGTCCGACGCGCATTTCCCGCGAACGTGTCGTCAAGCCCCGGCAGGGGACCGTCTCCACCGCCGTAGAAGCACGCAAACTCGCCGCTGCCGTTCGGTTCGCCCGGTAGCCATGGCGACTCCGTCACCGGCTCGCCCGACTGCCAGCGCCACTCGCCCGTCTCGCGGCTCAAGCCAACCCACGGACCGCCGTTGTACCCCGTCATGCTCCACATGTTGGTGAACGACACGAACCGCCGGAACAACCACTGCAGCTCTGCTTGCGTTTCGATCGACACCAACTGCCCACCTTGGGACTCCGCATATGCCTTCGCTTGCAACCACGTCACCCGCGATTCCAGGATCACTGCCGTGTACGTTCGTCCATTGCCACCTTCTGCGAACGACCAGGTCTGACTATCCAGGTTTGGGTTGGAGTTGAACTCCACCAACACATTGCCGAACGCGTTGCGATCGTCGTTCCACTTGCCATTGGGATAGATCACGCCCCAGTCTTCGCCGCCCACGTTGTTGGGCTCGCCCGCGTTCCAATTGGTGAAGTTGAGCGGCTCGTTGTTTGCCCATCCCCATCCGCCCGCTGGCTCCGCGCTTCCTGGCGCCTGGATCAGGCCGAACGCCGTCGGTCCGCCTTGCAGCGTTGGTGTCGCACGTGTCCGAACGAATTCACTTTCCGCCGCCGATCCAATGGTGGCGGGATATCCACCGAGCGCCATCGCCGTCTCTTTCGCCTCTTCAAAGGTGCGCGCGCCATCAAGTGCATACACGGCATACCAGTGCCCGTTGCCGCCTTGCGCCACCGGCCACTCCACCGCCAAGCCAGAGGCGAGCGGTGCTGGGTCGCCAAGCGCGATATCGATTTCACCACTGCCCGTCACGCCCTTACCGCCGACGCGGATCAGGTACAGCTCGCCAGCGATGCACGGCACCACCAAGCGCGAGGTGCCGCCGTTGCAAACGGAATCATTGTCATTGCACGCCAGCGGCACGCCACCACATGTTCCGTAGACCACGATGCTGGTGTCAAAGCCCGCATGGTTGCAAGTGGAGATCGCCAAACCACCACTGACGGGTGGCACCACGCGGAACCACACATCATTGGTGTAGTTGCCGCCCACCGCCGGGTCCGCGCACTCAGTGATGAGCGGCGGTCCATCCGTGTCGGTGTTCAGCGTGGTGAATGGATAGCGACCGAAACCGAGCGGCCGCGCGGACGTGCACTGGTCGTTCTCCGGCGTCAAGGCGCACTGCTGCACTGCAAGATTCACGCAGAGTGAATCCCACTGCGTTGAGCAACACGCAGGATCGAAGCCACATACGAGAGCACAGCACGCGGAATTGCTGCAGCCAGCGCTGGCGTGCGGCGCGTTGCACGGGTCGCCAGTGCCGCAACTTGGTGGCGGACCAACAAAGTATGGCCCTTGAATAGATGTGTTTCCAAAGTTCACCGAGGTGCGAATTCGCGCCGTGGTACCCGGTGGGAAACTGGACGCATCCAGGTCACCTTCAATGGAGCCGATCGTCAACTGCTGACCGATGAAGCCCGTATTGTCGAAAGTAAACGTGGTTCCAAACGGCGCCACGGAAGTGGTGTTGAGCGTTCCCGGCGACGAAGAGAACGGCGTGGTTGTCACGTACGTGCCGCTCAGATTCCACGTGGTGCCAAAGTCAGCGCGCCCCGATCCAACGATCGATGCGCCCGTATTGGCAACGAGCGTCGCAGTGGTTTCGCTCAGGTTGACGGTGACGGGGACGCAACCGAACAGGCCGCACAGAAGTTGGAAGTCGAGCACTCCGCCGCCGAACCGCAGCGTGGAGCCGGCCTTCATATCAGCGAAGGTGAAGGGCAGCCCATTGGGTGAGAGTCCAAAACTGCCGAGGCCACCGAAAGGAACCACCATCGAGTCTTCACTGAACTGCTCGCCAGAACTGTTGGTGGTGATGATGCGCACCGTCACGGTGACAAATTGACCAGCGGCAACGTTGTACGGCGCAGGCACCTCGGCGAATGCGGGCAGGGCGGCGGTGCCAAGCACTCCGGCGATGAGCATCATCAGGGATGCTCGGCGGGGCTTACGGGCGTGGCTCGTCCGGGTGGTCTGGGTCAGTTGGGTCATCTGGCTTGGCAAGGCGGTCGGCTCCGGGAGGGGGCGGGGGCGATGCAGCGGGATGCGCTGTCGCGGTCGTGGGGTCGTGGGGTCGTGGAATTCTGAATAAGTAGTACCGCTGATCGCAGCGGCGGCAAGGGCAAATATGTGGAAATGGCGTCAATAGTTTGGGTGCCTTTCGCGCCGCTTTGCAATTCCCTCACATTTT
>JBIKZY010000035.1:0-20279 GCA_044354475.1 Phycisphaerales bacterium | reverse complement strand
ATCCACCTTCGCGGGGAATTCGCCGATGTTCCAAATGTCACCTGCATGGCGCGACTGCAACTGCGCTTCGATGCTCTTGGGCCAGATCTCGTCCTTCTGCTGCACGCGGAGGAGCACACCGCTGTTTCCAGCGCCCTTCGAAGGATCAAAGCACCACTCCAGTTCCAATTCAAAGTTGGTGAATTCACTCACAGTGGCGATGTAGCCCGCAGGAGTTCCGGAGCAGAAGAGCAAATTGTTCTTCGCTGTCCAGGTGGCCGCTGCATCACCCTTGGTCTCGCTCGGAAACACCTTCCAAGCTTCCAAACTGTCGCCCTTCAGAAGGACCTTCCAGTCGTATGGATAGCCACCCGATCCGTCGCCGTAGGCATATGTATAACTGGTGCCGCATGCCGGCACAAACAGTGCGGCCGCGCCCAACACCAGCACCGGGCACATTCTTGCGAACATGCTTCCAAAAATGACGGACTTGAGCGATGAGATTCGAACCGGGGTCGAGTAGTTCAGGGTCATAGCCGAAAAGTCTACCGCGCAACCCTGAAATTAGACGCCGTGCGCGCGAGCGAAACCGGGTGCCACCGTTCCGGACGGGGACCACACCAATTCAAGGCGTTCAGTTCCGTTCAGAAATCCTTCAAGCCAATGACCAACTGCCTCAATGCGCCAGTCACCCCCAGTAAAGAGCGGCGCCTCGCCCTCTCCGCAGCCGAGGGCTTCCCCCCGACGGCGCGCTTCCACCACCGAGAAGTACCAGCGGGAGAATGTGGCGCGGGTCGCCACGAGGTTGGAGGCGAGGCCCGTGGATGCGCAGCGCACCTGCAACGCGTTCCAAAGTTGATCACTTTCGGCACGGACACGCATGTCGTCAGCCAGCGGATTACCGGGGTCATTGTCAACCGCCACGGCTTTGCAGCCAGCGATCGCAGCGACAATGTCTTCAGCATGCGCTGATGCGATCCGACGCGGAATGCCGGAAATGTTGCCGATGGCAGACCGATCGGTTGGCTTTCGCTTGGCGAGTTCAATGACGGTGGTGTCTGGCAGGACCACTCGCGCAGGCATGTCATGCGTACGGGCGAGTTCATAGCGCAGCGTTACCAAGGCACGCGCAACCGCCATCTGACCGGCACGCAGTGGCTCAGTGCGATGCAAGCGGCGCAGCTGACCTTCGGGGTCAAATGCCGTGCTTCGCAGCTGTTCACGACTTTCGCTCGCTGCCCAGTCGCTTCGCCCAAGCGTGGCGAGGCGTTCCGAAAGCATGTGCCAAATCAAGTGCATGTAACGCACGTCGTCCGCCGCGTAACCAAGCTGAGCGGGTGTGAGTGGTCGGGCATCCCAATTGGTGAACGTGTGCGCTTTGCCAAGTCGGTAACCAGTCAGCGTCTCCAGCACGGTGCCCAGGCTTGACGGCCATGGCATCCACGCGAGCGCAGCGGCAACCTGCGTGTCGAACACTTCGCTCGGCTCAATCCCTGCTCCGCGACGGAGTATGTCAATATCGGTATCGCCGCTATGCACAAGAATGGTGCGCCCCGGCTCCGCGATCGAACGGAAGAACTCGCTGAGGTCGTGCCCCGCAGCTTCAAAGGGCAACGGATCGACCAATGCAAGCGCAGTGGGTGTTGCCACCTGCACCAAGCACAGCTTGGGATAGAAACTCTCTTCGCCGATAAATTCCGTGTCGTACGCGACCACCGGATGGGAACGAATGTCATCGATCAGGACTGCCAGTGCCTCGGGCGTGGTAATCACCTCTGCAACGGCCTTGGAGACCAAGGGGTGATCAAACGGCGCGCGCGGCGAAGCCCCGCCATGATTGTGATCGGCTGCTTCGTGTTCCTGAGAGCGCTTCTTGCGGCGGTAATTCACGTCGTGGGGTCAATTGCCAACCGTGACGGTCGGTGCTGGTGAAAGCGGGAGACGGGACTCGAACCCGCAACCTGCTGCTTGGAAGGCAGCTGCTCTGCCATTGAGCTACTCCCGCAGAGAGAGCGGGATTGTATCACGAAGATCGGTGCAGTTGCTGCCTCTTAAGCGATCAATCCTGCGTGCACCCGGGCGTCCGGCGTCACTCCGGTCAGGTGCCGATCCAGCAATCATCAAACTCACTTGAACGGGTCGGTGGCTTGCACGTCAGCATTGGGAGCGTTCTTCACAACCACTTCCACCTCAACGGTGCGCGCAACTTCGCGTTTGCCGTCGGTTTCCCACGGCCGCATCAGAACAAAGCGCATCTTGGCGTCGCCCTGTGCCACCGCGGTCATCCCAAAGGTCGACATGGTGGCGCCACCGGGTCTGGCCTTCGTACCAGCCACTGGCTCAACCTTGCCAGCGGGGTCACCCGTCGTCATCTGCATGTTGCCCGGAACCGGGCCTGCAAGCGACCACGCGAAACCTGTTCCCGCGTACGCGCCGAGTCGGACTTCCAGACGGTCACCAACCTTCATTTCGCCCTCACGGGTGGAACGATCCGCTTCCACGGCATCCGGTCCACTGTCCGCAGGAACTTCGATGACCAGAATTCCACCTGAAGAATGTGGCGGCGCAAACGCCGAACATCCACTCATCAACACGGTTGCCAGCACGGTTGTTGTAACGAGCGAGGCCGTCATGCATCGATAGCAGACGTCTTTCAGCATGATTCCACCGCGCTCTGAATGGCTGCAAAGTCCACCTGCTGCCCTGCTTCATCATTCACCTTCGCGTACACCACTTTGCCTGCCGCATTGATGACAAACGCAGCGCGCTTGCCAACGCCCTTCAATCCCATCAGATTCTCATAGAGCGCTCCGTAGGTGCGGCTCACTTCCTTGTTGAAGTCAGAGAGGATGTCAAAGGGAATGGAGAGTTCTTGCTTGAACTTGTCGGTCACAAACGGGCTATCCACGGAAATGCCAAACACCGCGCAGCCAAGCTTGGACCAATTGGACCAATCATCGCGGAAGGTGCAGAACTCGGTGGTGCACACGGGACTGAACGCCAAGGGGATGAAGAGCAGGACCACCTTCTGGTGGCCGATCACGTTGCCGACATCGATTTCGTGTCCAGGGCGTGCGGGAAGTTTGAAGGCTGGCGCGTGGGAACCAATGGTCACGGACATGGGGTGTGCTCTCAAAGTCAGGTCTTCCCAGAGGCTTGTGCTGCTGCCACGGCGGCCGGCAAGCCATCCTCAGGGTCCTAGAAGTCTAACGCCCGGCCGTCCGGCTGCCAGCCGCCGCGGCACAGATCCGCCCGCCGACAACACCAAACACAGGCAAAGTTTGAACTATTTACTCACATGCCCAGTATGAGTGCAATAAGTTCGGGATTTCCTCGCGCAAAGGCCTTGATTGACCGTATCAAACAAGACACGATTGCGTCACACTTAACAGGAACGATGGTCGAAGTAGCCCATGGTTCCACCGTATCCCGGGCACGGCCCGCATGAATCGCCAGTGCATATACAGAATCACCGCGACATGACCCCCCTCACCGTATCGACGTCGGCGCGCCTTGCAGCGATCGCGGCGGCGATTGTGTTGGCGCCGCTGGTTGGGCAGCATGCCGGTGCGCAAACGTGTGCAGCACCGCTCACCGCATCACTCGGTGACACAGCCATTACCACTACTGCCGGCAACAATGTCAACCTCACTGGCATCTGCGATATCTCAGCCATTGGAACTGACATCATCTACAACGCCACGTGGGTTCGGTTTGTAGCACCTGCAACCGGCACGTACATCGCGCGCACGTGCGGCTCGGTGACGTTTGATTCGAAGATCGCTGTGTTCACCAATTGCTCCAACTTGGCGTCAGTCATCGCATGCAACGATGACACTGCCGGTTGCACGGTTACCACTGGTCAGGCTTGGGCCTCAAAGGTTTCATTCCCCGCACTCGCGGGCACCTCCTATTACATTGCGATCGGTGGATTTGGATCAAGTACTGCAGGCGTGGGCAGCGTGAACATCGCCTCGGACGGATCAACCGGGACTGGCGGCGGCACGTGCGCCACCGCTATCACCGCGGTCAGTGGACTCAACGCGTTCAACACACTGGCCTCCACTGAGAGCATCAACCTCGCCGGACTATGTGAGCTCGGATCCGCGGGCGACGACATCATGCACCGCGTTCGTTGGTTTTCCTACCTGGCAACATCGTCAGGGAATCTGGAACTTTCTACGTGCGGATTGGCTGCGTTTGATACTCGGCTTGCTGTATTTGCTTCGTGCAGTACTGGGAGCGTCATTGCCTGCAATGATGATTTCACCGGCTGCGCAACCTTTACTAGCAAACTTCAATTTGCAGCCACCGCCGGCACCACCTACAAGATTGCCGTCGGTGGATTTAACGTCGGCAGCGCTGGCGCCGGGCAACTACAAATCACTCCAAATGCCCCGCCTCCACCGGCATGCGGAACCAGTATCAATGACTGCTGCATTGCAGCCGCCACGCCGTTCTGCTCAGACGCTGCCTGCTGCAGCTTGGTGTGCAATGAAGATCCCTACTGCTGTTCCAGCGACGGAAGTTGGGACGCCACCTGCGCTGTTCGCGCCAGCCTTCTGTGCACGTCATGCGGTGCGGGAACATGCACCCTGCCTTCGTCCAATGTCACCGAAGCAGAGCCGTGCGGCTCCAACCTGAACGGCGGTTGCAACAGCCCAGGCACTCCCGTACAAACGATCTCCGTCGGCGCCCGCGTTCGCGGAACCTACTGGGCGTATGGTGATGCGCGCGATACCGACTTCTATCAATTCACCGTCGCTACTGGCTCCACCATCTCGCTGGAGTTCTATTCAAAGGGCCCGGGACGAGTCTTCCTCTTGGACAATACCTGCTCACCAACGGTGCTTACTTCAAGTAACCCAGATGCAGCGTCGTGTCCTGGCACCGCGACCGCCTGCGTTGCAGCCGGAACCTATCGCCTGCTAGTTGCTACAACGGTGTTCTCGGGATTCCCTTGCGGGACTGGCGAATCCAACAACTATGTACTGGTACTGAACGCCAGTCCATGCGATGCCACCCCGCCAAGTAATGATGAATGCGCCACTGCGCAGGTCGTACCAGCGATCGGTGCTGCGCTCACCTTTGACACTCGCCTGGCCACCAACTCGCCACAACCGATGGATCCATTGTGTGACGAAGGCACCGGGACCGGCATCACCCGGGACGTCTGGTATTCGTGGACGCCGAGCGCAGGTGTCGCCCGAATCACCACGTGCGGAACCGCGAGTTTCGATACGCGACTGGCCGCCTACGACAGCTGTGACGGATCAACACTCGCGTGTAACGATGACTACGCCGGTTGTGATGGATTCACTAGCCGCATCGAGGTTCTTTCCAATGGTCAAACGCCCATGCGTATACGCCTTGGTGGCTATGACTCCACTGGCACCGGCACAGTGACATTCACCGTCGTTCCACAGCCAGCAAATGACAATTGCTCGGGCGCCATCACTATCACCAATGGCGCTACGGTATTTAATACCGATGCAGCCACCAATAGTGATCCGCCGCTCGATCCGCTCTGCAATGAAGGCGACGGACTCACCTTGGTCAAGGACGTGTGGTTCCGCTATGTAGCCACGTGCAACGGCCAAGTGGTTGTCAGTACCTGCACTTCAGCAACCTTTGACACCCGGCTTGCCGCATACACCGCCTGCGGCGGCACACTCATCGCCTGCAATGACGATAGCACCGGCTGCACCCTCCTCACGAGCCGCATGACCATGACCGTTGCGAGCGGCTCCGTGTATCTCATTCGCGTCGGCGGACACGCCATAGGCGGTACGGGAACACTCAACGTTTCCTGCGGCGACAGTAGCGGCGGAACCCCAAATGACACCTGCGCAACTGCTACCGTTGCGAACACGGGGGCCAACGCATTTGATAACACGCTGGCAGTCAGCAACGCCCCCACTGCTCCGTCGGGTGGCTGTCTGGGCGACGGATTCTTTAATGATGTGTGGTTCTCGTTCACGCCCGCCTTCAATGGCCCGGCAACCTTCTCCACGTGCGCCGGCGCCACCTTTGACACACGCCTTGAACTGTGGACCGGTTGCCCAGGAAGCAGCGGCGCCTCCGTCATCGCGTGCAACGATGACTACTGCGGCAATCTCAGCGCGATGACAGCCACGCTCACGTGCGGCGGAAACTATTGGATTCGAATCGGTTCATGGGGATCCGCTGGATTCGGAACCGGAACGCTGAATATCGCTGAGGGAACTATTCCGTGTGTTTCGCCGTGCCCTGCTGACCTGAATCACGATGGCGTGGTTGGCGGCAGTGACCTCGGCCTCATGCTCGGAAACTGGGGCTTGAGCGGAATCGGCGATATCGATAACAGTGGCGTCGTAGATGGCGCCGATTTGGGAAGCTTGCTCGGTTCGTGGGGAAACTGCACTAGTTAACTTACCTTTGACGACGGGCGATTGCCGGCATTTATGCAGCCAATGACGGTACATCTGCGAACCATGGATAGCATCTTGCTCTTGAGTTACTACCCCGATACTGACACTGATATTCCCCAATGAACTTCGCACACACACTGTCATCTGTACTGGTAGCGCTCGCCACTTCGCTGGCCCTGGCATTGACGCCGTACAGCACGGCACAAAACTGCGGTAACGGCACCGACAGTTGCCTCACCCCGCACACGCTGCCAGGATGCTCCGACAGCGATTGCTGCAGTACCGTTTGTGCCCTGAGCCCCGAGTGCTGCCTGGTGACGTGGGATGCCGGCTGCGCCGCGACTGCTGATTCAAATTGCGTTGGACTGTGCGGCGCCACGGCCAGTGGACTATGCACGACGCCCCACGGTAATGGTGCGTGTTCCGACGGCACATGCTGCAGTACCGTCTGCGCAGTTGATCCAAGTTGCTGCACTATCAGTTGGGACAGCACCTGCGTCTTTGAGGCTGACTTCTACTGCATCGTCGGTCCACCAGTGCAATGCGGCCTCCCCGGTCAAGGCGGCTGCACGTCATTGCATTCCACCCCCGGCTGTGAAGACACCGCGTGCTGCAATGTGGTGTGCGGCGTCGACCCTTCGTGCTGCTCCAGTACGTGGGATCAATTCTGCGTGAATTGGGCAGTCCAGTATTGCGGCGGATGCACGCTGGCATGTCCAGCAAACGCCACCACCGAACCGGAGACCTGTGGCACGCGCAACAACGATCCATGTGAAAGCGCTGGCCAAAGCGCCACGCCGATGACCGTCAACGGTGGCGGAGCATGCGGGCAATTGAACGGAAACGTGGTCGAGGGAGTGTGGAACGGCGATCGTGACATTTATTCGATCACCATTCCTGATACGGATGGCGACGGCTTGGCTCGCGCCACCCTGCACCTTGCATCCACTATTCCAACGTTTGCGGTCTTGGTTCCCGCTTCGTGCCCAGTGAATATTCCGGCGGCACTGATCAAGGTCAACGCCCCCAATTGCGTCGACGTTACTTCCGCGGCATGCATTGCCGCCGGCAACTACTGGGTCCTTGTGGCACCAGGAACATTCCCTAACGTGGGTGCCAGCGCCAACATCCTGTGCGATTCCCTTCCGAGCTACAACGTGCGCATAGACGTTTCGCAACTCGGCTGCTCGCCGGTCTGCTCCAGCAATGCTGGACCGTGCTTTGAAGTGCATGCAAGTCCCGGCTGCAATAACGCCACCTGCTGCAACGCCACCTGCGCCATCGACCCATTCTGTTGCAGCAGCACATGGGACTATGACTGCGCTCGCCAAGCAGCAGTCACCTGCAACGCACCGATTCCGGTCAACGACACCTGCGCCGGCGCCCTGCCAATCAGCATTGGGGAGACCATCGAGCTCAGCACCATGCGAGCGGCAGTTGAAGCGCCCGGAATTCCTTCGACGTGTAACTCAAGCACCGGCCTCAACATCGGTCCCGACCTGTGGTACTCGTACAACGGCGAACGCTCCGGCAATGTGGTGGTCAACACCTGCGGCTCGGCCACCGACCTTCGCATCGTGGTCTACGGCGGCACATGCGCCGTACCGACGGTGGTGGGCTGCGGTTCGAGCAGCGTGGTTTGCAGTCCAAACACCGGCGCGCGCGTGCAGTTCGCTTCGGTGTGCGGCAACACCTACTTGATTCGGGTCGGCGGAGAAACCGCGCAGATTGCCGGTCCGGGGCGCATTTCACTATCAGCGCCGGGACCTGTGTGCCCCGCATTCTGCCCATCAGACCTCAACCGCGATCATGTTGTCAATGGCGCCGACATCGGCCTTCTGCTTGGCAATTGGGGCTTCTACGGCCTGGGCGATTTGAGCCTGGACGGCCAGATCAACGGCGCGGATCTTGGAATCCTGCTCGGCGCGTGGGGCGCGTGTCCCTGAATTCAGGCACGTGTGCGGTCAGAGTCAGGCATGAGTCAAGGATGGGACAAGCCCGAGGTCAGCCAACCCTGACGCTCAAGGGAGCCCACTATGCCGGAATGAATTCGAACGATGATGCGGGTCCCAAGGCTATTGACCTGTGCCTAGGTGCTGCTGACGAAGGAATCACTCTAGTTGTTTCCTACATGGATCGACTCTAACCCCTCCAAACTCAGTGGCTCAAATGGATAGAGCATCCGCATTCTAGGCGGACGGTTACAGGTTCGACTCCTGTCTGAGGTGTTACCCGTGGTACGTATGCCATGGGTTTGATTACTAGTTTGCCAACGGCAAAGGATACTGAAATGGTAAAGCTTTTCTTTACTTCTGTAGCTCGTCTGTTCTTTCTCGCCGCTGTGTTTGCTGTAATGGTTTATGGTGTAGTCCAGGCTGTTACACCGATTGTTACCAATGCCGCCGAAATTAACAAGTGGCTGCTGTTGACCATCGCCTTTGTTCTCCTGTGGTCTGTCCAGGACATCATGGATGATGTTGCCTGCACCCTAAGTAGTGTGAAGAAGTCTCTGAACAAAGGTGTTGACAGCACAGAGGAGTGACTTATGACAGACATCGACACAATGATCCATCAGGCGCGACGCTCAGTTCGGGCGACGCTCAGCTCAAGCGCCTTCGGCCTTCAACAGTTCTGAAAGTGCTCGACGCATGATCTTGCCCGTGGGATTACGCGGCAGCGCTTCCACCACGCGGAACTCACGCGGAACTTTGTAGGGCGGAAGTTTGTCGCGTACAAAGGCGCGTACTGCTTGCTCGTCCCACTCAACATCTTCCTTTAACTCAACAAAGCAAATCGGTACCTCACCGCGCGATGGGTCGTGCAGGCCAACCACTGCTGCATCCTTTACGAACGGATGGTGCGCAACCACTTCCTCTATCTCGCGCGGAAACACATTCTCGCCCGCGATAATCAACATCTCTTTGATGCGTCCAGTGATGAATAGGAATCCGTCATCATCAATACGGCCCATGTCGCCGGTCTTAAAGTAACCATGTTCATCAAAGACGCTCGCCGTCAAATCCGGAAGGTTGTAGTACCCCTTCATGACATTGGCGCCCTTGATTCGAATCTCGCCGTCTTCATTTCGGCCCAACACCCGACCATCCGGAGCAACGATCCGCTCTTCAACGCGCGGTAGCGCACGGCCCACGGAATGTGGGCGGTACTCCTCCGGCAAGCACCAATTGGTGCACGGCGCTGTTTCCGTGAGGCCGTAGCCCTCATTAATTCGCTTTCCGAAACGCTCAAAGAACGTGGCGGCAACCTTATCCGGTAACGGTTCGCCGCCAGAAACTACATAGCGAACGCTGCTGAAATCCGTGGGATCCACCTTGCGGGTGTGCAGCATCGCATTGAACATCGAAGGGATAGCAACAAATACCGTGGGCTTGTGCGCACGCGCAAGTTCAAACAACTTGGCTGGCACAAAGCGAGCCGTGTACACCGCCAAACATCCGCTGGCGAGTGGCAAGAGTGTCAGAACGGTCAGTCCAAAGCTGTGGAACTGCGGCAGCACGCCAAGCATGATGTCCTGCTGATCAAACTCTGCCCACTCAAAGACCTGCTTGACGTTCTCAGTGAGATTGCGATCGGAGAGCATCACACCCTTCGGTCGACCACTGGTACCGCTGGTGTAGAGGATGACCATGGTGTCATCGGAAGCGGCAGACGGACCAAATCGAACCGGCGGAATGCCAGTGAATCGCAGCTTGTCCAGACGGATGACTTCCAGTCCAGGAAGCGGACCGCCAATCAAGTCAAGCATCGGCCCCACGGTAATGACGGCATCAAGCCCTGCATCTTTGGCGATGTACTCCAGGTCGCTGCGCGAAAGCAAGTAGTTGAGCGGCACCGCAGTGCGACCGGATGCCCAGATACCAAGGAGCGCCGGGGCAAACATCCCGGAGGTGGGCAGCAGGATGCCCACGTTGCGCGCCGAACTCTGCTGCTGCACCGCACGCGCGAGGTGCCAAGATGCCACCAGTGTGGTGGCGCCGGTCCAGGTGCGGAAGTCGTCCACAGCGACCGGACGGAAGGCGCGGCGGGTCAAGCTCCATTGAATCTGTCGAAGGAGTGGCATGTTTCGTGTAGCGGAAGGATTCCGCGCGTCGATACCATACATTCGTGCGAAGGACCGCCACCAAACCCCATGCACTCTTGGCCACATTTGCGGGGCTGATCCCCCAAGTAAGTGCCCTTCGAACCGCGCAAGTCCTGTGCGCTGCGGCACTCGTGGCAGGCGGCTGCCAACAGGAAACTACGGCAAATCTTGATGATGCGCTGCGCGCCTACGACTCCAAGCGGTACGCCGAATGCCTGCGAATCTCCAAAGATGTGCAATCACAGTCCACCGACCAGGTATTGCGCCAACAGGCGGCATACATGGTGGGTCGGTCCGCCAACGAGTTAAACAAGGCCGAAGAAGCGCGCAGTGCCTTTGCCATTGCCGCACGAAGCAACGACCCCGTGGTCGCTGGGCGCGCCTTAGCCATGCAGGGCGCCATGGCCGTTGAGGATGATCGCTGGGCCGACGCCGCCAGTTCATACACCGCGGCCGCCAGCAAACTCACTGGTCCAGAGCAAGCGCAAGCGCGCGAGCAAGCATCGGATGCTGCAGCAAAGGCCGCAGAGGTACGGAAGTTGGCTGCAACTCCGCGACCCGCGGCCAATGCGGCTACCGCGCCAGGCAACCAGCCAACCAACGCGCCAACCAAGCTGCCAGCACCTCCGGCACCCGCGGGTCCCGCCGTGGTGCTCGCACCAGCAGCTGACAATTCCCCGTGGACCATTGCCGCAGGCGTCTTCAGCACCGAAACTGCTGCAAGGCAACGAGCCACCACGCTTGCCAACGAAGCGAAGCGCGCGGGACTGCCAAAGCCCCGTGTATTTCCAATGCAAGCGGCAGACAAGCGCGTGTGGATTGTTGAAATCGGAACCTTTACGGATCGCGCTCCCGCAGACGCGGCACGCAAGAAGATCTCCACTGCTGATGCGGTCGTTGCGCGCTCACGCAATCCTGCACCGCGAAAGTGATGACGTATTGCTTGCCGCGCATGCGCCACGCGCGTGCCACGCATTTGCCGCGCCGCGCACGCGCCTTACGGCGTTACACCAGCGGCGGCACTGGCCAGTTCCTGATCTTCACGCTGCTTCATCGGAACATATTGTTCGTTGAACCACCGGTACCAGGCACGCATATCCCATCCGAGTGCGGCGGTGTTCGTTCCAGAATCAAAGCTGGAAATCGCAACCAGTGAATCGTGAACGCTGCCGTGATAGATGGTCACTTCGCAGTCCTGAACGCGCATCACAACGCCTTCGATGAGCTGTCCGATCACCGGCTGAAACGCGCCCGCGTTGTCGCCAACCACTGGAATGACATTCGCAACGTAACTGATGGTTCGACCGGTGGCGATCCACGCCTTATCACCCTTGGTTGTTGGTGGCGCTGATTGAGCAAACTGCGCAAAGATCAAGGTTGGCAGCGTTTCCACTGCATGAATCGCACCCGAAAGAATGCCGGCGCGATCAACCCAGTCATGATTGTCAGAACGCAGGCCGTCATCAAGCGCGGCGAGCACAGCGCTCACGGGCGGCGTATTGATACGCCGGGTTGCTTCCGCGCGGATGGACGCGTCATCATCTTGGATCGCTACCGACGCCAGGGCAAACTGTCCTTCGGCACTGCCCTTTGCAAACGCATCAAGCATAGGAAGTACGGCGTCATGCTTCTGCCCACGCAGCGCGGCGTACATGGATTCAAACGACGCGGGATCAGTGGACTCACGCACCGTGGCCGCACCAGCAGCGCGCGCCTTAGTGGTGGCATTCGCGGAGAAGTTGCGCGAACGAATCGTTTGGAATGTTGCATCAAACTGCGCCCACGCTTCCGGAGTTCCGGGGCGGACATGCTTCGGCGCCATGCGTGGCACCCCGCCCTTGGTGGGCAGCGGCGTGAGGAGCATGGCGGGCACGCGCGCCCGGCGGAATTGTTCAGGAATTCCACCCTCGATGGCGCCTGGCGGCGGGGTCATCGCCATGCTCAGCGGTGTGGTCGCTCCGCTCATGGACCCGCCGAGTAGGCATCCGAACGAAATCAGCACGACAGGTGCATGGCGATGGCTTCGCATGACTCTACGATACGGCATGCTTCCACTTGGACAGTCCGATTCCACCCCAACGGCCACCATCTTTCAACGCTTGGGGGGCCCCGATCCATTCTGGCGAATTGCGCGGGCGTTCTATGGGCGCATTGACAAGCACACGGACCTACGTCCGATGTTTCCGGCGGATCTTGAGGAACCGATCCGCAACCAAGCGGAGTTCCTCATGCAGTATTTCGGCGGGCCGCAGGACTACAGCAATCGCAAGGGGCACCCTCGCCTCCGTATGCGACATGCGCCGTACAAGATTGGCGTGGCGGAGCGCAATTGGTGGATGGACACCATGCGGCTGGCCTTGGAAGACGCGGCCATTCCGGAGCCGGAGCGGGCGGAGATGATCAAGTACTTCGAACACGTGGCAACTTTTCTTATCAATACGGATTGAGGCGGGGTTAAAGCGCGGCTGCGTATTGGTTCGCGTTGTGGCAGCGCGGCTTCTTACTGGCCCGCATTCGCCTTACGAGGACGGCCGCTGAGCGCGGCCCTGTCCTCTTCGGCGCTTGCGGCCAGGTATCGCGTTGAGGCATCACGGTTGCGTGCTGGCTTGTGTTGTGGCATCACGCCCTCGTACTGGCTCGCATTCGCCTTGCGAGGACGGCCGCTGAGCGCGGCCCTGTCCTCTTCGGCGCTTGCGGCCAGGTTGGCAGGGGTGGCAGTACGGCTTCGTAGTCTCTGAGAACTTTGCGGCACTTATGCGTGTGCTGCATACTCAATCACGGCTTGGGCGAGGCGATCGTATTGTTCGGCGTGGTTGTAAATCTGCGCGGAGGCGCGTGCGTGCCAGCGTCCGCCGAACTCGATAATGGGAATTTCGATCAGGTGGTCGCGATAGAGCGCCTCTTGGAATTCGGCTGGCGATGCAAATTGTGACGGGATCTCTGCGGGGAGCGGCACCGCGCACATTGAACCGAGCATGATGCCATCAATTGGGGACACCGGTTCAAGTTCCCAGCGTTGACACAACATGCGATGTACCCATGCTGCCATCTGCTGATTGTGCGCACGCACGGCTGGCCAGCCGAACTGTGCCATGAAGTCGATGGCGGCGCCTGCGGTCATCCACGCTGCCAGGTCGCGTGTGCCCTGCCAGTCAAACTCGGCGGTGAAGCCTTCGTCAAGATAGTGGCTCACAGTGGCTGGTTTAATGCCATTTCTGAATGCCGGGTCAACCCACAGGACTGCGGTGCCCTTGGGTGCGCAACACCACTTATGAAGATTGCCCGTCCAATAGGTTGCACCGATCGCTTCGACATTCACTTCAAGCATGCCGGGTACGTGCGCTGCGTCCACCAAAATTTCAATTCCACGTGCGCGACACTCGCGCGCAATGTCTGCAACCGGAAACACCAGTGCGGTTGGACTTGTCACCTGATCGATCACCAGTAGCCGCGTACGTTCAGTACATGCGCCCATGACCGCTTGGGTCACTTGCGCGGGATCCATGATCGGTAGCGGCAGCGCGCACTCCACGTATACAGCGCCACACTGGCGGGCGCGGAACTTCATGGTGTTGCGCACTGCGTTGTAGACGTGACTGGTGGTGAGCAATTCGTCACCAGTCTTGAACTCCATCGATCGCAACACCGCGTTCACGCCCTCAGTGGCGTTGGTTACGAAACCGAATGAGTCAGGCTGCATGCCAAGAAATTCTCCGACACGCAAACGACTTGGTTGCAGCAGTTCGCGAATGCGTCGTCCAATCATTTCAATCGGTCGACTCTCCAAACGATCCTGCGTAGCGATGTATGCCTCGCGCACCGCGCGTGGGCACGCACCAAAGCTGCCGTGATTTAAAAAGGTGTACGACCGGTCAAAGATCCACAATCGATCGAGGCGCGGCGCTAGCGGCTGCGGGGCCGATGGAATTGCGGAATGAAAATGACCCACAGACATGGAATTCGGGGTGTCGAGCGGCATCCCGGAACCATACCGGGGGGCACCCAGACGCCGGAATCTGACCCCTGATCCGGGGGCGCCAATAAAAAGTGCAGGAGAAAGCGCCGAATAGCCGTTGATTCGGTAGGCGTTCGTACTAACATACCCCGAACGAATTCTGCAGTCGAGCAAGGACGACTGCCGAAGACCTAACAAGCACCGCACTGGCGGTGCGCCGACTCGTCGAAACGAGCCAGCAACCGACGGTTGACTCCGCCACTGCACCTGCCACCCCGAACAACGGAACCTGCCATGAAACTCCTTGCCTCACTTCGATCACTCCTCGCTCCCGCCGGAATACCACTCGTGGTGCTTGGGCCAGGCGGCGACTTCACCGAGCACGTCTTTGAACGCGCCGGTCGACTCACTGTGGAGCGCCCAGTTGCGCACACGATGCAGGAGATCGAAACCGATGCCGATCCATTCCACGCTCAGGCTGAGCACATCACCGCACGTTCGCGCCGGCACCGACTTTCCCGCTTTCTTTCAGAAGCCGCTGAGGAAATTCCAGTCCTCGACGTCTCACCACGCACCGCTCCTGTCATCACTATTAACGAGAACGAATCCAATGAATCTCACACCCAAGCAGTTGCGAATCTTCGAATTCATCCGCCAGCACCGCGCGCACAAGGACTACTCCCCAACGATGCAGGAGATCGCCGACTCACTCGGCGTCACCAAAGTGACGGTGTTCGAACACGTCGAAGCGCTCATCAAGAAGGGCGCGCTGGTGCGCGAGGCGAACAAGAGTCGCTCTTTGTCGATCGCTGAAGACGCTGAATTGCCGAGCGATTCTTCGGATCGTCAGTTACACAACGATGGTCCTATTCCGATGCCACTGCAGTTCCCGCTCGTGGGCAAAATTGCAGCCGGACGTCCGATCGAGAAGTGCGCTCAGGACGAAACACTTCGCTTGGAAGAACTCTTTGGCCCACGCCGCGGTCAGACGAACGCCATGTTCGCGCTGCAAGTGGACGGTTGGTCGATGCGCGACGAGGGCATCTTTGATGGCGATTACGTCATTGTTGAGCGCCGAGAAACCGCCCGCAACGGCGAACGTGTGGTCGCCCTGCTCCCTGGTGGCGAGACCACCCTCAAGACCTTCTTCAAGGAGCGCGACGGTCGCATTCGTTTGCAGCCTGCCAACCCAGACTTCGAGCCAATCATTGTCGATAGCTGCGAAATTCAAGGTGTAGTGATGGGCGTGATGCGTCGGTACTAGAGTCGCGTGAGCGATTCAACCAGTTCCACGGCGGCGTCTTCGGGCGAACGCTTGGCGGCGATCGCTTCGCGCATGCTCCTGACGATGGCGCTGCCGACAATGGCGCCGTCGGCATGGGCAGTCACTGCTCGAACGTGGGCTGCCGTTGAGATACCAAATCCTGCCGCAATTGGAAGCGAAGTCGTCGCACGGATGCGCGCGATCAATGGCGCGATGTCGGGCGATTCCGTCCGCTCGCCGGTGATTCCCACGCGAGCGAGCGCATACACAAATCCGGTGCACAGCGCGGTGATCCGCGCAATCCGTGCGTCGCTTGAAGTGGGCGACACCAAGAGCGTGCAGGTGATGCCCGCTGCGTCACAGGCAGCGCGCAGCGCGGGGGCGTCTTCAATATCAATGTCGGGAACGATCAGTCCATTGAATCCTGCCGCGGCAGCATCGCGCGTGAACCGTTCAACGCCCATGCGGTCAACAATGGAAACACTCACCATCGCAATGAGTGCCGCATCCACCTGGGCACGGACGGCGCGCACGGTCTGAAAGACACCAGCGGGTGTGCAGCCGGCGAGCAGCGCCTCATGCATGGACTCGGCAATGACTGGTCCATCGGCGATCGGGTCGCTGAACGGAATGCCAACCTCGATGATTGAGCCGCATGCGGCAGCGAGGCGCGGCAAGAGCAACCCGGTCGACGCCAAACTGGGGTAGCCCGCGGTGACGAACGGCAGAACCGCCGGACGCCCCGACGCCCGACACCTGGCAAAGGCGCGGGCAACTGCGTCAGACGCAACATGATCAGCGGTCGGGGGCATTCCGACATCGTAGGTTGCGTGCCAACCGTGGGGCTACAATCGCCGGACCGCGGCCCCGTAGCTCAGCGGCCCAGAGCCGTCGACTCATAATCGATAAGACCTCGGTTCGAATCCGAGCGGGGCTACTTCTTTCAGGGCGGGATCAGCGAATATCAGTCTCGCGAACCCGCCCTTCGGGTGATTTCTGAGCACTTATGCCAACATCATGACTTGCCTCAGAGGCCAACCCCGCGCATACTTGACATGCTTGCCTCACGCCGCCCACCAAACTTTGCGAACCCTCACCGCCTCCCACGCTGATTTCAGCGCGTGCCAGCGCGGCGCTGACCAGGGAAACGCCACCCGCGGTGTTGCTTCGGCCATCGCAACGCTTGCCGCCCTGCTGCTGACCATCGCCGTACTTGCCAGCGCGCCCGGCAATGGCTTCTCCGCCACTCCCGGTTCGCGCATCGCATTTCTGACGGAGTCCGATGCCGCTGCACCGGCTTCAGCCGCACACTCGATCACCCCCGGCAGCGTGGCACCCGAGCCACGCGATGCCACCCACTGCTCCCGCGCACAACTCTCGCTGCGCTCCACGGTGATGCTCCAGCACACCGCGCTGCCTCCGCCCGCTCAGGCGTGACGCAGCCTGCCGACAGCGCCATCGCGCTCGTCGGCTTCTGAACCAGCGCGTGCTGGTTCGCCACCTCTTCCCAAGTAACCACGTCGCGCCGCTCTGCGTTGTACGCATGGCGACCCGACACGTCCGCTCACCCGCGCGAGCCATCGCGCCGATAGGAACACCATCATGTCAAGCAGCCAGCTCTTCAAAGGTATCCCCGTTCTGGATTGGATCGTCCGCAGCACCCTGGGCACGCAGAACCAGCGCATGGTCAAGCGGTACCTCAAGCAGGTGGACCTAGTGAATCAGCAAGAGGACCGCATGCGCGCCCTCACCGATCCGCAACTCATGGCGATGACCGATGAGTTCCGCGCGCGCATTACCAAAGGCGAGAAGCCCTTTGACCTGCGACCAGAAATCTTCGCCGTTGCGCGCGAAGCCATGGACCGCTCCGTCGGCATTCGCAACATCTTTAATCCAGCTCTGCCAGAAGATCAGCGCTTCGACCCGGAGCGCCTGCCTGCCGCCGCGCGTGCGCTCTATGAAGATGCCCGCGCCCGCATCGCCGCCACCCCCGCCGCCGAACCAACCGGTGCGTTCCGCGGCTGCACTGAGCCGACGCCAAGCTGGATGTTTGTTGACCTTGACCCGGCCCTCTACCAGGCCGTGCGCGAGCTGTACCCAGAAAGCCGCCCTCCCTTTCGCGCGCGGCCCTTCGATGTGCAGATCATCGGCGGCGTCGTCCTGAGCGAAGGTCAGATTGCCGAAATGAAGACCGGCGAAGGCAAGACCATCGTCGGCCCGCTCGCCTGCTACTTGGCAAGCCTTGAGAAGATGCAAGTGCATGTGGTCACCGTCAATGATTACCTGGTGCAACGCGACCGTGACTGGACGTTCCCATTCTTCCGTGCGCTTGGACTTGCGGTTGGAGCAATCCATCCCATGCACATGCAGAGCCACGAAGGCAAGCGCGAGGCGTACTCCTGCGACGTGGTCTATGGAACCACCGCCGAGTTCGGCTTCGATTACCTGCGCGACAACATGAAGACGCGCCCGGAAGACCAGGTGCAGCGACGCCGTCAGTTTGCGATCGTCGATGAAGTCGATTCCATTCTGATTGACGAAGCGCGAACGCCGCTCATCATTAGCGGCATGGCTCACGCCATCAAGCCCCGCTACGAAATGGCGGACCGCCTCGCCAAGCATCTCGTGAGCAAGCAAGCCCCCTGGGAAACCACCGACGAACAGGTGAAAGTTGCTCAATCCAAGGCTGCGAACATTGAAGGTGAAATTCGCAACACCCGCGACAGTGCTGCGAAGCCCGTGCTACGCGACAGCCTCAAGGCTGCACAGGCCGAACTCCGCGAACTTGAGAAGGTCCGCGACAAGAGCGTGCAGTACTACGAAGTGGAGCTCGACAAGAAGCGCGCCACGCTGACCAACGAAGGCATCGCCGAAGCACAGCGCGAAGCCAAGATCGGCAGTTTCTACGTGGGCGAGAACGTGGATATGCCCCACCTTCTTGAACAAGCCGTGCGCGGACACACCGTCTATCAGCGCGACCGCGATTACGTGGTTGCCCCTGATGATCAAGGCCAGCAGACCATCGTCATTGTCGACCAGAACACCGGTCGCAAGATGGTTGGCCGGCAGTGGTCGGACGGACTGCATCAAGCAGTGGAAGCAAAGGAAGGCGTCCCGATCAAGGAAGAGACGCAGACGATGGCCACCATCACCATCCAGAACTTCTTCAAGCTGTACAAGCGCCTCGCGGGAATGACTGGTACCGCCGATACCGAAGCCACTGAGTTCTATGAGATTTACAAGCTTGGCGTGGTCAGTATCCCCACCAACAAGCCCGTGGTCCGCGGCGATCGCAATGACTTGGTGTTCCTGAGCCAGAAGGACAAGTGGAGCTCGATCGTTGATGAGATCAAGCGCTTCCATGACGCTGGTCGCCCGGTGCTGGTTGGCACCACCAGCGTTGAGAAGAGCGAATTCCTCAGCCGCGAACTCAAGAAGAAGTATGGCATTCACCACGAAGTGCTCAACGCCAAGCAGCATGAGCGCGAAGCGGAAATCGTGGCAGGCGCTGGCAAACTTGGCGCAGTGATGATCGCCACCAACATGGCCGGTCGCGGTACCGACATCAAACTTGGTAAGAGCGAGCCCGCCCTCCTGATTGAACACTGGAAGCGCCGCGATCTCTGCCCCAAGGAAGTGACTGCCGAATGGAGCGAAGAACGCGTCCTCACTGCCATGCATCGTCATATGGCCAAGCGCATGTTGCGCCGCGAGGGTCGTCCGATTTCCGCCGCCGAACTGGAAGGCATGTCTGACGAAGACGTTCGCCTCGCATTGCTGCGGCACTGGGTGCTTGAATCAGTGCCAGGCGTCGCAGAGAACAAGGTAGCCACCGCCAACGCCCAAGATTTGGAGGACAACCTTGACTCCCTCGGCAACTTCATGTTGCACCGCCTGCGCTTCTTTGCAGCGGTGGAGGACATGGGTGGACTACACATCATTGGCACCGAGCGCCACGAAAGCCGTCGCATCGACAACCAGTTGCGCGGTCGCGCCGGACGCCAAGGCGACCAAGGCTCCAGCCGATTCTTCCTTGCACTTGATGACGAACTGATGAAGATGTTCGCCGGTAAAGCAACCCTCGGATTGCTTTCCAAGCTCGGCATGAAGGAAGGCGATGCCATCGAGGCGCCCATGCTCACGCGCGCCGTTGAGAAGGCGCAGCGCAAGGTTGAAGAGCGCAACTTCCAGATGCGCAAGACCATCCTTGAGTACGACGAGCCGATGGAATACCAGCGCAGGAAGTTCTACGGCTTGCGTCAACCGGTGCTTGAGCACCGCGGCGTTCGATCAATTGCCTTGCAGTACATCGAAGAATCCGCCATGGATTCTGCGCGCCGCCACTTGGGGCCCGATTACGTGGCCAAGGAGATCGCTGAGTGGGTGCGTGAGCACTACAACGTCAGTATCGACGCGGATCGTTTTGCTGGCAAGGATCGCGACAAGGTTCGCAAGGTCATTGACATCGAGACCCTTGAAGAAGCCACCGTCACCATCGGCAATACCGTCGGTGAGTACATGGCGTCCGACACGGACAGTTCCGAGTGGAATGTGGAAGAACTGCAGGAC
>JBIKZY010000149.1:0-5398 GCA_044354475.1 Phycisphaerales bacterium | reverse complement strand
ATGGTCGCCAAGCGCATCATCACCGCGCCGGGCTGTGATGAAGTGCTCCGCTTCGCATTTGAAACTGCCAAGCGCATGGGTATTGACACGGTGCACTGTTCGCACAAGGCCAACATCATGAAGATGACCGATGGCCTGTTCCTTGAACGATTCCGCACCATGGCTACGGAATACCCCGGTATTGCTGCACCGGATGTGATCGTCGACGCACTGTGCATGAATCTGGTGATGAAGCCATCGCAATACAAGATGGTGGTACTCACCAATCTGCAGGGCGACATCGTCAGCGACCTAGCGGCTGGACTTGTTGGCGGTCTCGGCTTCGCGCCCAGCGCAAACATTGGCCGCAATATCTCCATCTTTGAAGCAGTCCATGGCACCGCGCCGGATATTGCCGGCAAGGGAATTGCTAATCCAACCGCGCTGGTTCTCTCCGGCTTGATGATGCTTCGGCACATTGGTCTTGAGAAACAAGCAGCCACCCTGGAGAACGCATTACTGGTTGCGCTTGAAGAGGGTGCGCACACTGGCGATTTCGGGGATCGCAGCAAGCCAACCCTGAACACCGAATCATTCATCAAAGAGATCATCGCGCGACTCGGTCACGAGCCAAAGACCGTCAAGCCAGCGCCTGCCGGCAGCAGCGACCGCATCAACTATGCCACTCCTGCCAAGCCGGAGACGCCACTGATGATGCGGACCATCACCGACGTCAAGAAGGAAGTGGCTGGCATGGACGTGTATGTAGAAGCAGTGCATCCAGCGGCCGATACCGCGGTGCAGATGGAACGCCTCTGCGCATCCAGTCCGTTTCACATTACCCTGGTTTCCTGCCGAGGAATGCAAGTCTGGCCACGCGGATCCGCATTCACCGAATGCGTCGACTACTGGCGCGTTCGATTCGAGTTGCGTGATGGACGCACCGCAACGCAAGCCGATGCCATCACCCTGCTGGGCCACATCGCTGAACACGCCCTGGTCAGTGAATACGAATTGCTGCGCACGTTCAATGGCACGCGTGGTTGGACACTGGCACAAGGGCAATGAACTGATGAATGACTGCTCGCAATATTTCACTCCATGAATAGCCGCGAGCCAATCTCTCCTCGGGAGCGCAACCCGTTCATCGCGGGGTTACTCAGCCCCACGCAACGTGCCGCTGCCATGCTGCGCCTGGATGCGGACTGGGGATTAGTTGCATGGGGCGCAGCGATTGGGGTGATAGTTGCCTTCTTAGCGCTCGGGTTCATTCTGCCGATTCGCTGGGCCGAACACGCACTTGAATCAGCACTGCGCGGCAGCCGTGAAAGCGCTGCACTGATTGCTGCCGTAGCACCCGTCCTCGGCGCCATTGGCACGGTGATCGTGTTTGCGATCCTGCCGATGCGGCAACGCGGGCACGGCGTCACGCAAGTGATGTACGCCGTGCAGCGAACCAACTCGCGTATTCCGCCACTGTTAGCCGTTCGACAGTGGCTTGCATCCACACTCACCATCGTCTCCGGTGGCAGCGCGGGACCAGAGGGTCCGATCGTCACCATCGGAGCCACGGTTGGGTCAAATGTTGCACGATTCATGCTGCGACCATCGGCAAGCAACACCAGCACCCTGCTCGGCTGTGGCGCGGCGGCCGGGCTTTCCGCTGTGTTCGCGGCGCCGTTGACTGGCATCTTCTTTGCCGTAGAAGTGGTGCTCAAAGATTTCTCCGCCCGCACTTTCGCACCGATTGTGGTTGCTTCGGTGTTGGCATTTGCAACGGTGCAAAGCGTGCTTGGCCCGGTTGATTCGCTGTTTGGCCCAGCCGCGCGCGAAATTGGACCGCAACTCACCGGCATGACCATGGGGTTGGCGCCATTCTTCATGGTGTTGGCGTTACTGTGTGCCTTCGGCGCGGTGTTCTTCATGCGATCGTTCGAAATCATCGAGCGCGCGTTTGTCATTCTTCCAGTACCGCGCATGATGAAGCCGGTGATTGGCGCGGCGCTCTTGGGCATGGGTGGCGCGGCATGGGTGTGGATGCACCCCGAATCACCACTACCACCCTTCTTCGGCACCGGATACTGGGTAGCGCGTGACCAAATTGAACACGCTGGCCTCACATCACCGAGCTTCGCCTATGCGGGAATTCTCATGGTGTGGTTTGTTGGAAAGGTATTCGCTACTGGCACCACACTGGGGTCCGGATCTGCGGGCGGACTCTTTGCGCCCAGTTTGGCGTGCGGCGCGATGCTGGGCGGAGCGTTTGCAGAAACACTGCGCGCTGCAGGAT
Source organism: Phycisphaerales bacterium (assembly GCA_044354475.1). Taxonomy (GTDB): domain Bacteria; phylum Planctomycetota; class Phycisphaerae; order Phycisphaerales; family SM1A02; genus UBA966. Next base: position 3,129 of record JBIKZY010000149.1, on the reverse strand, counting down.
TTCAAGCAACACCGTCGCCGGAGTTAGTACTTGCTGGCATGGGTTGCATGGTCGCAGCCACCACGCATGCACCACTCGCGGGCGCCATGCTTGTCTATGAACTGTGCCACCAAGAGTCGGTGATTTTGCCCGTGCTATTGGCCACGGTGATCTCCACACTCGCGTGTCGAGCGATGCATCCGTTCAGTGTTTACACCGCCGGACTTGCTGCCTTAGGCGTACGTCAAGGTGTAGTAGCCGACCTGGTGGCACTTCGCAAGATTGCAGTACGCCAAGTTGCACAGCTGCCCGGGGTGGTCATTCTTGACAGCGCATCGGGCACCGCGCTCCTTGAATTGGCTGAGAAACACGGAGCACATGATGCAGTGGTGATTGATTCCGAAGGTTGCTATCGCGGCATGATTTCCGCGCGCGAATTGCAATCTGCGCTGCTCGCCCGCGAAGCACTTGCCGCCACGGTTGCTGCCGATCTCATGCGCACCGATATCCCGGTCACTACTGAAGACGAGTCCATGGAAATCGCATTCCATAAACTCAGTGCGAAAGATATTGATGCAATCGCAGTGATTGATGAGCCAAGCAAACGGCTACTGGGCGTACTCACGCGCGAGCGCTTGTTACAGGCATACGGCGGCGAACTGGCAATCAACAACTAATCACTGCGCGGCGTGGCGCTTGCCACTCAGATCCTTGCGGCACAAACGCCACCACGTGATCACTGCCGCCACAACGCAGAGCGCACCGAGCACCGCAAAGATGCGGTTCGATTCCATTCCTGCATTACGCAAGCCCAGGAACATCGCCGAACCGATCGCCGCCATCATGAAGCTCATTCCGTTGGCGGTTCCCAAGCATCGCCCGCGCGACTCATCCGGCGACAACATCTGCAACATGCTCTGCAATGGAATGATGTAGAAGCCTGCTACCAATCCCGTGCAACTCACCAGGATTGCAACATTGGTGTACGTGGGCGTCAGCAGTCCAAGCGCAAGAAATCCAGCAGCCAGTCCAAGCGCACCGGCGGGCACAAAGAACCGGCGTCGATGCGGACGATCAAGCCAGGCTGCCAACACACAACTGATGCCGATCGAAACTCCAAGACCACCCATCAAGTAACTCACCTTGGCGTTCGAAACTGCAAGGATCTGCGAATAGTCCGGGAGTACCAACAGCGCCACGGCTGCAGCAAAGTAGAAGAATGTCCACGCAAGAGCCACTGCAAGAAGCGGCGAGTGCGACATTTCGCGGATGGTGGCCACATAGGTACGGATTGGATCCCACTCACGCGGCAATGAAGGCATCTGCGGCCGTAACCGCGGCAGCGTCAAGCACGTCAGGAAGCCAACCAGTGCGAGCACCGCAAGTGCAATTCCTGGGAACCATGCGCCCATCGTTGCTGTTGCAGTCGATGCACTACCGCCTGGATCAACCGTACTGCCAGGCGCAATAAAGCTCTCCTCCCAGTGATCCGCCAAGATGCCTGCCAGAAGTACGCCAAATATCACTGCCACATTCGTGGCCATATTGATCACGCCATTCGCACGCGCAATCTCTCGGCGCGCCACGAGCTCCGCAATCATCCCGTACTTCGCTGGTCCAAAGAACGCACTGATGATGGCAAACAAAATTAACGCGGCCATTGCAAGCCATGCGTGGCCAAATCCAAATCCGAGCGCAGCCAGAATCACTACCCCAAACGCCGCCAACTTCAACACCACCGTCACGGAGCGTTTGGAATTGCGATCGGCAACACGTCCTGCCCACGCCGAAAGCAAGATGAACGGCACCGTAAACGCCACGCCGATCCACCCACCGCCGCCTTGACCAAATACAAGTTCCCAAGGCTTGCCCGCTGCCACGGCAATGGTGAGAAGCGTCTTCACCACATTGTCGGTTGACGCCTCTACAAATTGCGTTGCTAACAGCGAAACGAAGCCACGATTCCAAAGTGGAGGGCTTCCAGCAATACCGCGGTCTTCAGTTGGATCATCGAGCATTTGCCGATCCACTGTACGTGTCACCGCACCATCTGCTATCGGCTCGGTCACTTCACTGCCTCCGGTCGCGCCACACGCTTTGCCGAGCGACCGGCCCCCGGCACCCACGCCGCTGCAGGAATCACCGTTGCACGCTTCACAGAAACCGGACTCAACGGCCGTCCGGTTTCAGTATCCGCAATGGCGCCCTGCTCAGTAGCGATGATTGCCTCCGCGCCTTCGATCGCTTCACCGAACGCGCAGTATTGCCCATCAAGCCGCGCCGTCTCTGCGCGCGTCAGCCCAACAAACCACTGGCTACCCGCACTGTCCGGCCAATCATTGCGAGCCATCGAAAGCACGCCAAAATCATGGGCAAGCGTAGACGGCTCAAGCGCAATGTCATAACCAGGGCCACCATCTCCGGTACCAATGGGATCCCCGCCCTGAATCACAAACGGCGTGCCGCCGCGCCCCTTCGGAACCACGCGGTGAATGATCGTGCCGTCATAGAAACCGCTCGCAGCAAGTTCTACAAAGTTGCGCGCGGTGTTCGGTGCCATGTCAGGGCGCATGGCAAATCGCATGGCGCCAGCGCTGGTGTCAAACAGCACATCCATATCAACAGCCACACGAAAACCCGAACGCGGCGCGGGATCTTCCTTGCTCCAGGTTCGCTTCGCTTCCACGTGCGCTGCATTGGCGGGATCGAGCAATTGATCGCCCCATCCGATGATGCGTGTGAATTTCGTCTTGCCGTCCGGGCGGACATCTTGAATGGTGCGAATGGTCGGTCGCCCCAGGAGCGGCACCACCACAAGGGGCGCATCGGTGGGCACGCCGGCGACAACGGCCTGCACGCGCACTGCGCTGGGGATGTCGCGGAGGGTGGGCAGCAACGCGGCCAAGTCCAGTTCACCTGCAGGCGCCGCCGCGCGAGCGAGCACGCGCCCGTCCGCATCCATCATGACCAATTCGCACGCCGACGCTGCCCGAGCGCGAATCTGCCCGGTTGGCCGCGCAAACGCGGCGTCTGGCAGCGGTTCAAGTTGCAGTGCGAACACAGCCACAAGCGGTAGGAGTGCGCCAATCATCGCAGCAGTATGGCGCGTCCCGTACATTCCTGCCACCGATGCCTTCCCAAGCCCCCATC
>JBIKZY010000148.1:0-5431 GCA_044354475.1 Phycisphaerales bacterium | reverse complement strand
ATCAAGACCGCCATTGATCGAATCAAGGAACAGGCGCAGAACGCGGAATGAAAGCTCATCAACGCGAGCTCCTCTCTCTTGAGGAGGTGCGTGAAGTTTCTCGGCAGTTTGGTCTGCGCCGGCCGATTGAAGCAGAGCCCATCGGGCGCGGCTCCCGTAACAGTGCCAAGAGCAGTTTGCGAACGCCGGGCGGTCGTTACATGTTGAAGCGACGAGCGGCCGATATGGGGGGGCCGGATCGCTTGGCGTTTCTGCACGCGTTTCAGTTACACCTATCCGATGCTGGCGTTCCGGTGCCGCGTTTGGTGCGCACGCCAATGGGCACTACTGCCGTGGTTGGTCCGTTGGGTACGTACGAGTTGTTTGAGTGGGTTGACGGTGCTCGTTGGACACAGCGACTAGCGGAAGCGGCGGCCATTGGCGCAGCGCTTGGCAGCATGTTGAAGTCTTCGCGCTCGTTTGTCCCGGGTCCGCATGTACCGGCGATTTCATATCACCGCGCTGGCACGTTCGAGGGAGCTGCGCCGACAATCATTGCGGCTGCCATGCGCGCTGACCCAGATACCAACGAAGGCGCACTTCGTACATGCACTGATGCGCTGCTGGAGCGCGGCGCGCGCGCCTACGCGCGGGTGGAATCAGTGGGGCTTGATGATGTCGATCGGCTGTGTGTGCACGGGGACACGCATCCCGGTAACGCGTTGTTTGACTCAGGAGATGTGCGTGCACTGTTAGACTTTGATAGCGCCCGGCTTGACCATCGTGCCTGCGAAGCCGCCAATGCATTGGTCCACTTTGGCAATGATCCAATTGCGGGGCTGCCGCCTGAGCGCTGGCGTGCCGAACTTGACCTACAGCGGATGGCGGCCTTGGTCTCAGGAATCGGCCACGGCATGGGGGCCATGCTGCACGCCAGAGAACGAAAGGCGCTGCCCTGGCTTATGATTGAGTCGTGCACGTTGGAAAGCATCGTGCCGATTGCACGAACGGGTCGATTTGCGCATCTCCGCGCGGATGGGTTCTTGTCCTTTATCGAACGAAAGACAGCATGGATCGAAGCGAACGCCCAGCTCATCGAATCGCTGTGAAGTGTGGTGCGCTTGCCATGGTGATGGCAGTTGCGTCCGCGCTTGGAAGCCAGCAGATTGTTCCGCAGGTGCCTGGGCAAGATCTGCCTCGTGCGCTGCCGCCGATGAAACTGCGTGGCGACTTTCAGGGGATAGAGCTTGGTCGCGGCCGAGTTGATCGCGGTGCAGCATTCGTCATCGACCTGCCACCATGGTCACCCGCGCGCATGAGGGGCGTTGTTGCAGACCCAGCAGTCACCGCCTTGGTGCGTGCCCTTGGAGCAACAGACTTCGCGCAACGCGATGCCGCAACCACGGCACTTCGTGATGCCAAGGTCCCCGACGAACAGATTTGGATCCACTTACAGAGCACACCAGGTGGTCTCACCTATGAAGCCCATGCGCGGCTTCTTGATATTGGGTACTCGCGCATCAAGGATGCACCGCGCGGGGCGCTCGGAATTCAAATGGCGCCTCGGATGGGCGAAACGGATGGCGTGACCGTGACGGCTCTCATTCCCAACATGCCCGCGCAGAAAGTACTGCGTCCCGGCGACCGCATCGTGGAACTTGATGGCAAGCCGATTCAGGTGAGCCAGCAACTTTCAACGATCGTGCAGACCAAGCGTCCGGGCGAGCGCATTCCGTTAGTAGTCATGCGCGGCCAGCGCGATGCCGTTGGACGCGTGGTGGGCGGACCAGACGGCCGACCAGTGGAGACCCGGCATGAATTGGAGATTGAGGTGGGTTCCCGCGCTGATCTTGAGAAGTTTGGTGATGGAGGAATGGACGCGCCCATCTTCGACGGTGGTCGCAATCAAATGTCAGAACTGCTGCTGGAAACATTCCCAACTCCAGTGCAAATGATGCGCATAGAGCGAGTTCCTGGTGAATCGATCGCTGTTGATTCGCACCCGGACATCATTCAATTGCAAGGTCAACTGGCCAGTCCGGACGGTCTCGGATTGGGTGCGGGTGTTCGTTCGGTGCTCCGCGCACGACTTGATTCTTTGGATGCTTCGGCGCGAGCGCCCGGCCTAACCGACGATGAACGTGCGTGGTTTCAGGCGGTTGCAGAGCGCTATCGCGAACTGATTCCTGAGGAACTGCGTCCAGAATCCACCAGCATTCCTCAGTCAAAGTCGGCGCGCTGAAGTAAAAACTCGTTGCGGACCGTAAAGTCAACGCAACGAGCTTCCGGGGGCTTGGATGAACGAACTAACAAAGAGTAACAGGTGCTTTCATCGCGGGCAAACATTGCTCGACAGATTTTAGCAATTCATAATTTCGGGTCGCCAGCGAGGGGATTCCGGAAATGACCATCTTGAATTGGAGCAAGGATGTCCAAGATTCGTTGCAGAATCACTGCTGGAGGTCCAACCGCATCAACTTCGTGAACGATGCTGGTCGGGTAGTGATTCAGAACCGGTGCGGTTTCGTTTTTGTACACCTCAAAGCGTCGACGAATGACCTTCTCATCGGCGTCATCAAGGCGATTCTCTTTCAGGGCGCGCCGCCGCATGCGCATGATCATGGCGTCTACATCACGGCACACCAGGTGGATGACATTCAGCACTTCCAGGTAGGGGTCGAGCGCCACGGCCTGCCCGGTACTGCGCGGGATGCCGTCAAGTACCAACAGGTCTTGCTGGGGCTTGTAGATACTCAGGATCGTCTGCGCGTGGATGTTCTGCTTCCACATGGCGATGGTCAGTTCGTCGGGCACTAGTTCTCCTCGGGAGCTGCACTCCAGGAACTTTTTACCGAGGTCGCTGGTCATATCAAGCGAGCGAAACACATCGCCACAGGCCAAGTGGTAGAAGCCGGGGATATGCCCGAGAATCTTGCCTTGCGTTCCCTTGCCGACGCCGGGTGCCCCGAAGAGCAGGATGGTCTTATATCGATCCATATGAACTCAGACTACAGCCCGGGGCGGGGGTATCGGTGCGTGATGCCGGGACAGCGCAGAAATTCGTGGCAAATTCCCGACGGGTTCTCGGGAGTACTTGCGGGCTCGAACCCGATACCCTGCAGACATGACAGCGATCGAGAGCCGTTGGTTGGGGGCGAATAAAGACCAGTCTGGAAGCCTGCTTGACCGAGTGATGGCCGCTCGTGAATATCCCATGGACCCGCGCGGGCGTGAGCTACTGAATACTCCGCGCGCCAACCTCCTGCACCAAGCGCGCACGCTTCCGGGCGCCACCGCCGTGGCCGAGCGCTTGGAGTCAGCGGTCCGCGCTGGTCGACGTGTTGCCATTTACGGCGACTACGACGCAGACGGTATTACTGCCACTGCCATCCTGTGGCGCGTGATCAAGGCCGCCCGTGCCGACGCCAATGTGTGTTTCTATGTTCCAGACCGTATTGACGAAGGCTACGGTTTGAATGACACGGCGCTGGAAACGCTCGCCGCGGATGGAGTGAAGACCGTTGTGACGGTGGACTGTGGAGCCTCAGCAGTTGGTCCGTCCCAGCGTGCACGCGAGCTGGGACTTGAGCTACTTATCACCGATCACCATCATGTCGATCCGGGGTGCGCAGCGGAGGCGGTTGCTACGGCGCATCCGGCGTTGCCCGGTCGTGAAACTGCGCCATTTGTGGACTTATGTGGAGCAGCGGTTTCTTTCAAAGTGGCATCGGAATTCGCGCGCTTGTGGTGTGGCGGCGAGAACGTCGCTGCGGTGCTGAAGGACGCACTGATGGCGTGCATTCCATTGGTGGCGGTTGGATCTATTGCCGATGTTGTGCCGCTCGTTGATGAGAACCGCGTCTTTGTCGCGCGTGGCTTAGCAACGATGCAATCAGTGGAAGTGGCTGGTTTACGTGCGCTTCTGGACGATGCAGAACTCGAGAAGGGTCGTCGTGTGGATGCATCCGATGTTGGCTTCCGACTTGGGCCGCGTCTGAATGCGGTCGGCAGACTGGGGCATGCCAAGGAAGCCGTGGAACTTCTGATCACTGATGATCCCGCGCGCGCGCGCGCCATCGTGAAGACGTTGGCTGACTTGAACGAACAGCGTCGGAAGATGGACCGGGAGTACTTTGAACAGGCGTGCGCTCGCATCGATGCGGATCCGGCGATCGCGGACGCGGGCGCCATTATTCTTGCTGATGAGCGCTGGCACGAGGGCGTCGTTGGCATTGTGGCGGCCAAGATTTCGGAGCGGCATGGAAAGCCCGCCATTCTGATGGCACTCCGTGGCGATGGCACGGCCAAGGGCAGTGGACGCAGTATTGAAGGAATCGACATTTTGGCTGCCGTGAAGCGAGTTGCATCCGGCCTGATGATTCGCGGCGGTGGTCACGCGTACGCGTTGGGACTCACCGTGCGTGCAGAAGATGTCGCGGAGTTTGCACGGCGAGTGAGTTCCGAATGTACGGCACTTGCTAGCGGTGGGGCGGTTGGACCAGTTCGACGGTACGACGCGGAGGCAGAGCCTGCGGAAATGACCGCCACCGAGTTAAAGCCGCTGGAAATTCTGCGACCGTTTGGCCGTGGAAATCCGGAGCCAGCATTTCTGATTCGCAACGTCAGGCCAGTGGCGGCTCCGACTCTCTTTGGTTCGGCGAAGAATCACGTGGAGTTCTTTCTGCCAGGCGGCTCACGGTGCATTTGGTGGAGCGCAGTCGAGCGATCAAGTGTTGTGCGCCAAGGTGTACCGATCGACCTCATCGTCAAACCTTCTATCGAGGTGTACCGAGGGGTGCGACGCGTGCAACTGGTGGTGCAAGACATTCGTGCATCGCAGGGTGGGTAAGGGACAGCGATGCCATGCGACTTCATGCGATAGAACGCGGCGGTGTTCCGCATTGCGCATTGATGTGGTGTTAGAGCAGTACTTCCGCGCCGGCGGGGATGGACTTGCCGTGCATGGTGCGGCGCAAGTCTTCTGGTCCGCGTGCTGTGAGTGGTGAAATTTCAACCACGCAATCGGGCTGCCCGTTGGCATGGCATGGCACGGGAATTCCCGCTTCCTTCAGCCAGCGCACGGCGCGTTCCACTTGGATGGCCTTACTGGTTGCCGGGCTGTCTTCACCGGATGCATTCTTGATCGGTGCGAATTCCTCAACGCGGTCAGTGCGCAACACAATGGGGCTCTCCGCCTCATGCAACGCATCGAATACGAAACTCTCCAATTTGATGGCGTTCGGTTCCAGCGGATCGGTGCGTTGGCCAGTTACCGGGTCGACAAACGGCACCTTCTTGATCGCTCGATGCCAAGGCAACACGGAACCAAGTGGATGATCGGTGAGTTTGCGGATGAACTCAACACCGATGATGTGAATTGCAATGGATCCTTCGCCGTACACGATCTCGCCGGACGCATCGCGCGCTTCGGCAATCTCCTTCGGTGCATCGC
>JBIKZY010000147.1:0-5465 GCA_044354475.1 Phycisphaerales bacterium | reverse complement strand
CAGCTGCCAACGCCGCCTCTGCTCGGGACATTTCATCCTCCCAGCGTGCTACTTCCATCATGGCTACTGCATCACGCTCCGGTCCAGCCGTGCGCAACTTGCGAGCGCGCAAACCGAGCGCTGCCACATAGCGAATCAGGTGCTGAACATCTTGCCAAGGAATGCGCGCCAAGGCATCGGGAGCAGCCAACCGCTGCCGCTGCCGAGCGATGTCATCCACCGCCGCACGCCATGACGTGGGCGTTGGACCATCGATGGCTTCAAGAACCTCCACTGACCGCGTATGCAATGCCAACGCAGCACGAACCACCTCTTGCACGGCAGTACTGAGGACGGCAGCACCCTGATCGACCCGTGCTTCAAACTCAGCGGGTGTACGCACGATGGGTCGATCGTCAACAAACGCACGCCCTGCGACGGCAGAAACAAGCGCAGTCATCAGTGACTCACGACCAAGCCGCGTTGATGCAAGCCAAGTCATCAGCAATTCTTGGAATCCAGAGGCGTACTCCAGGTGATGCCGAATGGCATCCCGGGCAGCGATGGAATGCAGCGTGCGCATGGCCAATCGAGTGGCGCGTTCCGCTGCATCCGCATCAGCGGCAAGTCCAAGCGAGACTGAATCGCCGCCATCAACAAACATCGGCCACGCAATGACCCGCAGCCCATCAACAGTGGCTTCGATCCGCTCTGGAAGTTCATCGAGGTCAAAGTTGCGCAATCCAGTGCGGTTCCAATGGCGCTGAAAGGCTCGATCTAAGAGTGATTCGCGATACGCGGCAGACTTGGGAGCCAACGATCGGCGCAGCGCGGCAATGTCATCGCCAGCAGCAAGGACGTCACCCGCATCCGATACAACTTCAATATGCAGGCGTAGGTGCGGCGGCAGTTGTGCGCGGTCAAAGTCGCCTGCACTGAGCGCCATACCAGCCACCTTGGCAAGGTGCGCTGCAACGGATTCAAGAATCGAACCTTCCGCGAATGGGATCGATTCTGCAGCTGCCTCGGCCACTTCACGCAATGGAAAGAGACGGACCCGCAACCGCTTGGGCAACGTGCGTATGAGCGCCTCGATCTTTTCTGCCAGTAATCCAGGGACCAGCCACTCCAATCGATCGTTGGTGGTCGAGCCAAGGTCACCGAGCGCGATGCGCGCGTGAATTCCATCAAGCGCAGTGCCGGGCGACAATTCATAGCGCAACTCCGCAGACGCCCCGCCACCAATCTCAATGGCATCAGGAAAGCGCAGGGACATGTCTGCATCCGGCGCGCTGGCAAGCAGGTCTGACTCTCGCATAAAGAGCGTTCGGCTGTCGCGCGATTCCACGCGACGCCGCCATCGTTCAAATGATGGAATGCTGTGCACGTCGGCGGGGACGCGCGCGTCAAAGAATGCAAACCGAGCTTCGCTATCAACAAGCAGTCCGCGCTCACGTCGCTTGGCTTCCATGGCCTCAATGCGCAGTCGAAGTGCGTGATTGTGCTTGATAAATGGAGCATCCAGTTCGCAATCGCCATCTACCAAGGCGCATTGAATGAATATGTTCCGGGCATCTTCTGGCTGCACCGGACCCCACGGGACGCGACGGCGCGGCACGATGGTGAGTTCGCCAAACTGCACGCGCTCCCAGGCAGCAACCTGACCAGTGGCACGCACCCAGTGCGGCTCTGACCGGATGCGCTCCACCAAGTGCGGCGCAATGCGTTCGACCCAGTCGCCTTGTACACGCGCCAGGGTTCGTCCAAATCGGCGCGACGTCTCCACGATTTCTGCCGCCACCACCCAGTTGGGGGTGCGCCGTGCCAAGGTTGACCCGGGGAATATTGCAAAGCGCCCGCCGGTAGCGGTGCGATACTCGCCGTCTTCACCACGGAATCCCAGCTGCGAAACAAACCCAGCAAGCATGGCGCGGTGAATGCGGTTGGCATCACACTGGTCCGCAAGTGGCGCAGCGCGCATGCCCAGGCGTTCGGAGACCATGGAACGCAACTGCTCGTGGAGTTCCGCCCATTCCCGCATGCGTTGGTGAGAAATGAAATGTTCGCGACACCAACGACGCAACGCGGAACTTCCCAGCGCCGCGCTTTCCGTGCGCCAGCGTCGCCATAATTTGAGCAGCGATAGAAAGTCACTTTCTTGATCGCGAAAGATCAACTGTGCAAAGTCTGCAGCGCCACCTTGACCGGCGGGACGTTCGCGTGGATCCTGAATCGAAAGCGCAGCGGCAATCACCAGGCCTTCGGCGAGCGCGCCTTCATCGATCGCAGCCAGGACGGTTCGAGCGAGCCGCGGATCAACGGGTAATGTGGCCATCCGCTTGCCGAGCGCCGTCAAATCACCTCGGCGATCAACCGCACCAAGTTCGGCAAGTGTTTCCAGGCCTTCCGCGACAAGACGCGGACTGGGCGTTTCCAGGAACGGAAATTGGGCAATTTCGCCCAGTCCCAATGCCTTCATTTGCAGAATGACATTGGCAAGATTGGTACGCAGTAGTTCGGGGGCAGTGAACGGCTCGCGTGCTAGAAAGTCCTCTTCGGAATACAGGCGAATGCACACTCCCGGCCCAACGCGCCCGCATCGACCCTTGCGCTGATCAGCAGAAGCGCGCGCGATCGGCTCGACCGGTAGACGCAAGACACGGGTGCGCCCGGACCACCGTGCAATACGCGCAATTCCGGTGTCAACAACAAAGCGAATACCTGGCACAGTGACGCTGGTTTCTGCAACATTCGTGGCCAGAATGATCCGGCGCGAACGGCCAACATGAAAGACTCGATCCTGTTCCGCTACGGGCAGGCGTGCGTAGAGCGGCAACACTTCCACACCACGCGCCGCGGGCACGCGCGAGAGTGCATCGGCAGCGTCCTGAATATCGCGCTCTCCAGAAAGAAAGACCAGGATGTCGCCGGGACCGGAATCAAGACATTCCTCCACGCCCTTCACTGCACGCTCTGCTGGCGAGCTATCCGATGCTTCTTCATCAAACGGCCGCCACCGTGTTTCAATGGGATGCAACCGACCATCCACTTGCACCACTGGTGCATTCCCAAAGTGCTCACTGAAGCGATCGACATCAATGGTCGCGGATGCAACAATCACCTTGAGATCCGGGCGCTTGGGCAGGAGGCGCTTGAGATAGCCAAGCAAGAAATCGATGTTCAGACTGCGTTCGTGCGCTTCGTCAACGATGACTGTGTCGGAGCGCAACAGCAGTGGATCGCGTTCAATCTCTGCAAGAAGAACGCCATCGGTGACTACGCGCACCAGGGAGTGTTCCGAAGTACGGTCATCAAAGCGAACCTTGAACCCCACAGTGCCACCGAGTGTGGTTTGCAGTTCTGCGGCAATGCGCGCGGCTACGCTGCGTGCCGCAATTCGGCGCGGCTGGGTCATGGTGATCAGGCCATCAACGCCCCGCCCCGCCTCCAGGCAAATCTTGGGCAACTGCGTGGTCTTTCCGGAGCCGGTATCGCCACTCACGATCACCACTTGGTGGCTGACCAAGGCGTCCCGGATCCGGTCTCGCGCCTGCGCCACCGGCAAATCGTCCGGATAGGTGACCGGAGGGACACGCTGCGCTCGGGCTGCCCGGCGCTCGCTGCTGCGGACAATATCCCGCTCTACGGCGGTCACAGCGCTCTCGGAAGGCTCCTGCCGCCCGCCGCCCCGCGTCAATCCAGCCAGTCGACGCCGAAATCCGGGCTGTTCCTGGGCGGGACAGCCCGCAAGGAGCTCCTGAAGACGACGGATCCGTTCGAGCACTGCGAACGGATTGTAGGTCTGTATCCTTCCCGAACCATTGGGGCGCTTAGCTCAGTGGCAAGAGCGTTGCTTTTACACAGCAGTGGTCACTGGTTCGAATCCAGTAGCGCCCATTTGACTTCCCGTTTGGCCCGTATGCCCCGGCAATTGCCCACCAACGTTCGTGCCCCCATGCACACCCCCATGACCACGATCCGCGCAGTTCGCTCGGTCATGGCCAAGGTTGTCGCGACGGTGGCGGCCAGCGTGGTGATCATCGGCTGCTCAGACATGATGGTGGAACGTGCTGACCCTGCGCTGCAGAAGGCGGCGGTCAATCGCGATGCAGTCGCAGTAGCGGCCACAGACATCGATCCAATCATGCGCGGCACAGTGGCGTCGGAAACGTCGCTGGTTGGATTCGATCCACTGGTCGTGCGCGGATACGGAATTGTGGTTGGTCTGCGCGACACCGGAAGTCGACAAATGCCGTCAGATGTGCGCGCGTTCCTTTCGCAGGAACTAGCGAAGCGCGGCTTTGGTAGTGGTGCGCCCGGCTCACCGAAGATGACCCCGCAGCAGTTGCTGAATTCCAGCGATTCCGCGGTGGTGATCGTTGAAGGCGTGATTCCTCCAGGTGCGCCCAAGGGTTCGCGCTTCGATGTTCGCGTGACCACTGCTCCGGGAACGTCGACCACTAGCCTTGAAGGTGGACGTCTGTTAGTAGCAGACCTGCGACCCGGCGCGCTCTACACGGGTAGTCGGCAGCCGTTTCCATTAGCCGAAGGCGCCGGTTCCATCGTCATCAATCCCTTTGTTGAGCCAAACGCAACGCAACGCGACACCATCAACCGCAGCAGTGGACGCATTCTTGATGGCGGAACGCTCAGCAAGGACATGAAACTGAAGTTGCGGTTGCAGACTCCGAGTCATTCACGATCGGAAAGTATTCAGAACACCATCAATACGTTGTTTCCGCTTGAATCCAAGCAAAAAGACCAGACCGCGCATGGTCGTTCCGGCGAAACGATTGATTTGACCGTGCCGCCTTCGTATCGCCGGCGCACGGGAGAGTTTGCAGAACTGGTTCGGCACACGCCATTGAATGTTGAGAACGCGGAGCAGACCGCGATGGCGATTCGGCGTTCGTTGCTATCCAACCCAGGTGCGGCAGGTGCAGCCAGTTGGCGCTGGCAAGCACTTGGCAAGCGCGCGCTACCGATGATTCAGGATCTCTACGAATACCCCGAAGAGCAGCCGCGCTTTGCGGCATTGAATACGGGCGCGAAGCTAAACGACATGCTGGCGGTGGCGCCGCTGCTGCAGATGGCGCACAGCAGCGACTCCATTACCTATCGAACCGAATCGATCAAACTGCTGGGACGCATGGGCGTAAATGCAGAAATCGAAATTGGCTTGCGCGAGTTGCTCAACGACGCGGATGTTGAAATTCGCCTTGCTGCGTTTGAAGCCCTTGATCGGCGGCGCGATCCACACATCATCGGCATCGAGATGGGCAAGAAGTTTGTACTGAATATTGTGCCCAGTAAGTACAAGATGATTTACGTGTCACAGAGTGGACAGCCACGCATTGTGATCTTTGGCGAAGACGTGGAAGTGAAGCGCCCGATGACGCTCTACACATGGAGCGGTCGCTTGATCATCAAGGCGGACGAAGGCGACAAACTTCTGGAAGTCTTCTACCGCGAGCGCCCGGAAACGC
>JBIKZY010000146.1:0-5466 GCA_044354475.1 Phycisphaerales bacterium | reverse complement strand
CCCCCCACCACATGCTCCTCACTCTTTCTTCCCGATCCCTGCAGTACGTGAAGCGTGCCAAGCGCGCCCTTGAGCCGATGGAAATTCCGGACTTCGCGGCCGAAGAGTTGGGCGTGAAAGGAATCAATGCCAACACGGCGCTGCTGCGCGGGATGGTTGCCAAGGATCTCGAGCGTCTGCGCGATCGCGCTGACCGTGCGCGCTGCCCAATTCTGGTGTTAGTAGACGAGGCACCGTTGGACTTTGGTCCGGACGCCGGCCCCAATTCGATTCAGCGCATTGAGCGACTCGGCATGGCCGCAAGCAAACTTGGAGCACCGGCCGTTGCGGTGGAACTCAGCGCGCTTCCGGCCGCCAACTTCGATGCCTACGCGGCCAATATCAAGCGGTCCTTAGTGGCCCTCGATCGATTCGACACTCACCTTCTCTTGCGCCCCGGCACCGGTCCGGCTGGCGATGCCCAGAAGATTGCCGACCTCATCAAGAAGATCGGTGGATTCCGGATCGGCAGCATGCCCACCTTTGCACACGCGGCGGCTTCAGGTGACGCCGAAGGCACGCTCCGCAAACTTTCCCCGTATGCGCAAGCTGTCGAGGCCAGTATCAAAGGATTCGGAAAGACTGGCAAGCATGACGCGTGGGATCTCGCCAAACTGCTGGATGCGGTTCGCACCGTTGGCTACCAGAACACGCTCTGTATCGACTACTCCGGCAAGGCTGATCCGATTGGCAATATTGAACTCGCCCGCGACCTCTTTGCCGCTGAGATTGATCCGGTGGAAATTGAGGACGAGGAAGAAGCTGAGGGCGAGGCCGAGGTGGCGCCGTGACCGCGCCAGCGGGCGTGATCGTCACCATGGACGGCCCGGCCGGCACGGGAAAGAGTTCGGTTGCCTGGAAACTTGCGCAACGCCTTGGTCTTGAGGTGCTTGATACCGGCGCCATGTACCGCGCCGCAGCGGTTGTTGCCCTTGATGAAGGCGTACCAGCTGATGACGGCGAAGCGCTCGCTGCACGTATCGCCGAAGAAGGACTGGCTTTTGATTGGTCGTTCCGTCCGCCGCGGCTGCTGCTCGGCGGTCGTGATCTCACCGAGCGCATTCGCGATGCTGATATCAATGTTGCCGTGAGCGTGGTAGCTCGCCAGCCCGCGTTGCGAGCGGCCATGGTGGAGGCGCAACGTGTCATCGGCCGTGCGCATCCACGCTTAGTCACCGAAGGCCGCGATCAAGGGTCAGTGGTGTTTCCAGATGCGGTGGTTCGCTTCTACTTAGATGCGCATCCCGAAGTTCGTGCGCGCCGTCGTGTTGACCAAATGCGCGCGCAGGGTCGGCCCGCGGATTACGAAGCAGTATTGCGCGCCATTCAACAGCGCGATCATCTTGATGAAACCCGTGTTGATGGCCCGTTGGTATGCGCACCCGGCGCGCAGCGGATCGACACCAGCGGTCTCACGCTTGACCAAGTAGTCCTTGAACTGGAGAGCCGCACGCGTATTGCTGTTCCGGCAGACCTTCTTACACCGTCACGAGCGGTGCAGACGGCATGATCACGCTCTTTCAGGCGCAGCGCCGCGCTCCCGGCCGCGGTGCGGTGAGTGTTGCGTGGTACAGCGCCAGCGCCTTCATCGTGTTCTACACCTTGCGCCTGATTTGGGGATTTCGCTGTACCGGGCAGGATCGGTTGCCGCGCCAAGGCGGCATTCTGGTGGTGAGCAATCATCAGAGTTTGCTTGATCCGCCGGCGTGCGGGAGTGCCACACGTGACCGTCCGTACACCATCATTGCACGCGAGAGTTTGTTTCGGTTTCGCCCCTTCGCCATGCTGATTCGTAGTTACGGCGCGGTGCCCATTGAGCGTGGCTCCGGTGATCTTGGCGCATTGCGAACGGCGATCACACAATTGGGTATGGGCCGCACGGTGTTCATGTTCCCGGAAGGAACGCGCAACGATGATGGTCGCACCAAGGCATTCAAACCTGGTATTGCGCTCCTTGCGCGTCGCGCCAAGGCAACCATCGTTCCAATGGCGATAGAGGGCGCGCATGACATTTGGCCAAAGTCACGGCGCTGGCCATTCTTGCACGGCAAGCTGCAGGCAGAGATTGGTGAACCGATTTCGCCAGAGACAGTGGAGCTGTGGTCGGCTGAAGGACCGGATGTGTTCTTAGAGAATCTTCGTTCGCGCATTGAAGAGTTGCGCATGCGCTGCCGCGCAAAATTGCGCGAGCGCACGCGCGGTGCGTTTCCGCCACCTGGCGCTGCCGATCGCCCGTATTGGGAAGACGACGCGTGACCGACGATGCACCGCTGCCGCCACGCGCGCCGCTGCCGCCACGCGCGCCGCTGGAGCCACGCGCGCCGCTGGAGCCACGCGCGCCGCTGGAGCCCCGCGTCGCGGCTACCTGGGTGGCACGCAAGTTGCGTGAAGCAGGGCACCGAGCGCTCTTCGCGGGAGGCTGCGTTCGCGATTCCATTCTTGGTCATGAGGCCGCGGACTTTGACGTGGCAACCAGCGCAATTCCCGCTGAAATTCGGCAGATTTTCCCCCGCGCCATGGGTGTGGGTGAATCCTTTGGAGTGATGCTGGTGCGTCACGGAGGACGTTCGATAGAGGTTGCAACATTTCGCGCTGATGGGGTGTACGTGGATGGTCGTCGCCCCGACGCGGTGCGCTTCAGCGATGATCGTGAAGATGCGGCGCGTCGAGATTTCACTATCAATGGACTCTTTGAAGATCCGGAGACCGGTGAAATCATTGATCACGTTGGCGGTCGCGCGGATCTTGCCGCTGGCATACTGCGTGCGATCGGCAGCGCTGACGATCGCCTTCATGAAGATCGCCTGCGCGCATTGCGTGCGGCGCGCTTTGCGGCACGATTTGCTCTCACCATCGACCCCGGTACCGAAGCGGCCGTACGCCGCATTGCCCATGACCTCACCGGCGTGAGTCGCGAACGTATTGGTAATGAAGTACGGCGCATGCTGCTGCACCCAAGCCGCGCGCGTGCTGTTGACCTGATTGAGTCGCTGGGGCTCGCACCCTCTGTACTCGGTGAGAGTGCGCCGGCGGGTGACCACGCGCTGCTTCGGGCCTTGCCAGTGGCGGCTGGGTTTGCGGAGTCACTGGCAGCGTGGATGCTTGGTCGCGTGGCATCCGACACCTCACCTGCACGCCAACGTCGCTGGCGCGAGGCGCTGATTCTTTCCAACGATGAATCGGCATTGCTAGCAGCGATCCTGAGTCTTCGTCCCCGCATTACCGGCACCTGGGTGGGTGGCGACCGAGCGGTCCGGAAGCGCTTAGCGGCCGCGCCCGGATTCGCGGGCGCTATGGACATTCTCCGAGCGGAGCACCACCCGGTGGTAGCCGCGGTGGACGCCGACCTGCCCGCCCTGCACGCGGAAGGCATTCAGCCCGCACCATTGGTGACCGGGGATGACTTGGTGGCCATGGGAATGTGCCCGGGTCCAGCGTTTCGACCCATGCTTGACCGGGCGTATGACGTGCAGCTGAATGGCGGTTTTTCTGATCGAGATGCCGCGCTCGCCACCGTTCGGAAATGGCGGGACGGGTAAACTTCAAAAACCATGAAGCCGATCCTCCTGCTTGCAGCATTCACTGTCTCGGCCGCCGCCTACGCGCAGTCCGATGCCCCGGTCACGGACCCAAGTTCTGCTCCAGACGCAGCGCCCCAGCAGGAGGAAACTCCCGCTCCGGCAGCAGCTCCGGTGGCCGCGCCTGCCGCACCCGTGGGACCAGTGAAGGCGCCACCGCCATTCACGCTTGCACGCACGGTTTCGAGCAAGAAGGGCAAGAGCCCTTACGCCACGGACACGCAGTTGGGCCATCCGCCCGTGGTCTATGTGATCCCCATGGAGGGGTACATGGGTATCGACATCAGCGCACTTGTCTATGACCGGATCATCAAGGACGTCAAAGAGAAGAAGCCGGACCTGATTGTCTTCCGGATCAACTCGGCTGATGGTCGTATGAACGACAAGTACATGGAAGCCGTTGATAGTGCGCGCAAGGACGACAAGATTGATCCGCGCCGTCTTGCAAGTGGAATCACCGATTACCGTGACCTTGCAGCCAAGCTCCACAACGAATTGGATACGTATCCAACCGTGATGTATGTGCAAGATGCACGCGGTATCTCCTGCGTGTATGCGCTTGCATGGCCGTACATGTTTATGGCACCGGACGCGCGCATCGCGGGTCTTGACATCGTGGCGTCGCTTGGCGGCGGTAACGACGTTGACATCAAGGCCAAGATGTTCAGCGCATGGACAGGTATCGGTAAGGGCATCCTTGAGCTCGGCGGTCGACCGCAGGAGCTCACCGACGCGCTGATTCGCCCGGACCGCACGCTGAGTGCTGACATTGATGGGCGCACCACCAAGTGGCGTTCGGACACCGCTGGTTCGTGGTACGTGATCGACCAATCGTTGGAAGTCTCGGCTCGATTCACTGCAAAGTCGGCCGAGGACACCGGTCTGACGGACGGCATTGCTGTTGATGTTCCGGACCTCCTGTATCTGCTTGGATATCCGGAGTACACGCTGTCCGACAGTGGCGAGAAGATCTTCCGTGACTACAACACCGCG
The DNA here is from genome assembly GCA_044354475.1 of Phycisphaerales bacterium. GTDB lineage: Bacteria > Planctomycetota > Phycisphaerae > Phycisphaerales > SM1A02 > UBA966. Next base: position 856 of record JBIKZY010000146.1, on the reverse strand, counting down.
TGGCGCAAGGTGTTTGTGGAGAGCAAGAAGTGGATGGAAGACTTCCAAGAGCCAATGGAGCAAGCCAGTGACCTTGGTAAGCGCAAGCAGATCCTTGAGAAGATGCAGAAGATGTTCAAGCAGTACCCGTCCCTTGCCAAGATGTGGGAATGGACGCGCGGACTCGATGACGATCAGTTGAAGATCCTCATTGAGCAGCTCACCGAGCAGATCCGCGGCAACAATCAGAAGAAGTCTGGATCAGGCACCGGTGGCAAAGGTGGCGGCAGGGGTCCTGCAGGTCCAATGGGTCCTGGCTGATCGCGCGCCTTCATACATCATCCGCTCGTTCAACATTTACTCACTATCTCCGATCGAAGTAAGAGAACCTATGCGCACACTCACCGCCATTGCACTTTCCGCCGTTCTTGCGGCTGCAACTCCCGCTCTTGATGCCACTGCCTTTGCGATGCCGCAGTCGGGTAAGCAGCAGCAAGTCAAGCTCATCAAGGGCACGTGGTGGGGCTCTGTGGGTGACCGCGTGGAGATCGTGGTCAAGGATCAACTTGCCACGCGGACGATGACGGGCACCGTCACCAAGATTGACTCTGACAAGGGCATCCTCACCATGGATGTAGAGACGGACGGCAAGAAGTCGAGCCGTCCAATCTTCACCAGCACAATTGTTTCCATCAAGCCCGGTGGTGGTGCGGCTGCGCCTGCGACGACTGGCGCTGCTCCCAACACCTCGTCCGATGCAGCACCCGCGGCCGATGGCAAGCCTTCCCCGAGCACCGCCGTGCCGACCGGCAAGCCGTCTGGCAAGGTTGACGCGCAGGGCTACCAACTGGATGAGAACGGCTACCGGATCGCCCCG